>JAJYEB010000089.1 GCA_021790375.1 Chloroflexota bacterium
CCGATCTGGGCACAGTTCCGCGGCGTGGTCCGGCGGCACGCGCTCCTGTGGGTCGAGGGCGAGCTGCAGCGCGAGGCGAGCGTCGTGAACGTGGTCGCGCGCGAGGTCCGGGCACTGCCAGACGTAGCGCGGGCGGCGGGCGGACCGGGGGTGCCCGACGGTGTCCGGGCGCAGGGCTACTCGGGGTTGCGGCGCGGATGACCCGGACTCCCGAGGGAGTCGCACGTCGCGCGGGCGGGGAACGTCGCCCGTGGCGCGGCACGTGGAGCGGGAGCCGCACGTCGCGCGGGCGGGGAACGTCGCCCGAGCGGGGAACGTCGCGCGGGCGGGGAACGTCGCCCGAGCGGGGAACGTCGCGCGGGCTGAGGACGTCGCCTGGGGCGCGGCACGTGGAGCGGGAATGGCACGTCGCCCGAGCGGGGAACGTCGCGCGGCACGTGGAGCGGGAGCCGCACGTCGCGCGGCCCGCACGTGGAGCGGGAGCGGCACGTCGTGCGTGAGCCGCACGCTCCCGGCAGGTGATCCCGGCCCGCGCGATGCCCGCGATGCCGCGGCCCTCAGTGGGCCCGCTTCGACTCCGGTCGCCTGGCCTGCCGGCGCTGCTCGCGCTTGCGGGCCTCCGCCGCCTCACGGCTGCGGGCCTGCGATCGCCGGAGGAAATCGCGATACCAGGAAGCGAACCAGCCGAAGATCGCCCCGGTCACGATGAACTGGGCCAGCTGCCAGAGCGAGTACACCACGCGGTCGCCCACGTTCATCGTGTCCAGCGAGCCGAACACCCCCACCAGGCCCAGTGCCAGGACCAGGAAGAGCGCCGAGGCCAAGAGGCCCAGCAAGGCCCCGAACAGGTACGCCGCGCGCGGTGCCATGAAGCCGGCCACGAAGAACAGGAGCGTCGGCTGGAGAAACGCGAGCTGCACGTAGAACGACGGGATGGTGCCGCCCGACATCTCGCCCTTCGGGAGGACGGCCGCCAGCGCCGCGCCAACGACCATCAGCCCATACGGGGCGAGGATCCACGGCTTGGCACGCACCATTCCCGGCACGGCCCGCGCGTCGGCGCGCACGTCCGGAGCCCTCACCTGTCCCAGGCCGCGCCGCAGGCTCTCGACCAGCGACGTCCGCGGTTGGGCGACTGCCTTCTGGGCCACGGAGACGTCGCCGTCCCCCGCGACCGCCTGCTCCGCCTGCAACGCGCGGAAGTGCCGCCGGGCTTCGGCACGCTCGGTCCTCTTTGCGCGGGCCAACGGTGACTCCTTCTGCGTCTCAGGGCGATGAGTGGGGAAACGCGCGCCGGGACCCGGTGGGGAGCGAACGCGACCGCGGGCTCGACCGACGCTGCGCATGGTACCCCACGCGCACGCCGGACTCGACGGGATGGGGCACCCCGCCGGCCGGCCAGGCCAGCGACGCGAGGCACCCGACCGGCACAAGCAGCGGGATGGGGCACCCCGCCGGCCGGCCAGGCCAGCGACGCGTTGCAGCCGACCGGCACCAGCAGCGGGATCGGGCCGCCCGCGATGCCGCGCCGCCCCGGGACCGGAGACCGCGCCGCCCCCTGGACCGCGAGCGGCCGCAAAGCCCGGCGTAAGTGCCGGTGCAGCCGGCGCGAAGCGCCCTGCGCTACAAGTGGGCCACCGCCGGCGCTCCCCGGAGGTGCACCATGAACCGTTCGGCCCGTGCCTGCCGTTCCCGCCAGGGGATCCCCCGTGGCGCGCTCATCGCGAGCACGCTGCTGATCCTGAGCGCCAGTGGCCTTGCCATGGGTGCGGGCGGCGCCGCCCTGTCGGCCGTCGAATGGCCGGCCTCCCCGTCGCTCCTCGTGAGCGAGGTGCAGACCGGCGGCACAAGCGCCTCGGACGAGTTCATCGAGCTCTACAACGCCGGCCCCGACGACGTCGACCTGTCCGGCCTCGAGGTCGTCTACGTGACGTCCTCCGGTGGGACCGTGACGCGCAAGGCCACGTGGACTGCGAGCCTCGCGGTGGGTCCCGGGCGACACGTGCTGCTGGCCAACTCGGCGGGTGTCTACGCGACCGGTGCCGACGCCACGTACTCCGGCGGCCTGTCCGGCACCGGCGGCAGCGTGGTATTGCGGCCGGTCGGTGGCGCCCCGATGGACGCGGTCGGGTGGGGGGACGCGACCAGCGGGTACGTCGAGGGATCCGCCGCGCCCGCCCCGTTGCCGGGGTCGAGCATCGAGCGGCGTCCGGGCGGACTCGATGGCAACGCGCGCGACACGAACGACAACGCCGCCGACTTCATCGTGGTGGCATCGCCCACTCCGCAGCGGCTGTCCGATCCGCCGGTTCCTGCCGCACCACCCTCGCCGACCCCGGAGCCCACGCCCGACCCGACCGCGACGGCGGCGCCGACCGCCGAGCCGACCGCCGAGCCGACCCCCGAGCCGACGCCCACGCCGCTCCCAACGCCCGAACCGAGCGCCTCGGGATCGCCGGCACCCACCGCCGAGCCCACGCCCGACCCGACCGCGACGGCGTCGCCGACCCCGGAGCCAACTGCCACGCCACCCGTGCCGACGCCGACGCTCACACCATCGCCGAGCCCGAGCCCGAGCCCGAGCCCGAGCCCCACCCCGAGCCCGACCGCGACGCCTGTGCCCAGCCCGACTTCCACCCCGACTCCGTCGCCCACCCCGTCGCCCCTCGCAATCGCCCAGGCTCGGGCACTGCCCGACGGCGCATCGGCCACGATCGCCGGCCTGCTGACGACGCCACCGGCCTTCATCGAATCCGGGCTGGAGGCATTCGTCGAGGACGACAGTGGCGGTATCGCGATCCACCTCGCGACGGCCTGGCCGCAGATGGCGATGGGGGATGGACTCCGCGCACGTGGCACCCTCGACTCGCGCTACGGACAGCGCATCCTTCGCGTGGCCTCGGCGGCCGACCTCACGCCCGTCTCCGCGCCGGGTCCTGCCGCTCCCGCTCGCGTCGCGACCGGATCCGCCCGGGAGCCGTGGGAGGGCCGGCAGCTGACGATCAGCGGCCTCATCCAGCCGTCACGGACGTCGCTCGCCGATGGCTTCGGCGTGGACGTGGACGACGGCAGCGGTCCCGTCAGGGTCGTCGCCGTGACCGCCAGCGGGGTCGTGTCTGCCGACCTCCCGGCCGGCGGTGACGTGTCGGTGACCGGCGTGCTGGGGCAGCACGACTCGGGCGGCACGGGCGCGGAAGGCTACCGCCTCTACGTCCGCGACCGATCCGACGTGGTGCTGGCCCCGGAACCGACGCCCAGTCCCAGCCCGTCACCCACGCCGACCCCCTCGCCCTCCCCCAGCCCGTCGCCCTCCCCCAGCCCGTCTCCAACGCCCAGTCCCAGCCCCACTCCGTCGCCGTCAGCGAGCCCCGAGCCGCAGCCGACCCCGATCGGATCGGCACGCAGGCTCGGCATCGGAACGCGCGTGACGATCGAGGGGGTCGTGACGTCGGAGACCGGCGCGATCCTGGACCTGCGGACGGTGGCCGTGCAGGACGACACCGGCGGGATCCTGGTGCTGCTTCCCACCCGCGACGCGCCCGTCCTGGCGCGTGGAGATCTCGTCACGGCGACCGGGAAGCTCGCGTCCCGGTCGGGCGCGCTGCAGATCAGCGTGTCGGCCGCCGGCGACGTCAGGATCACGGGCGCTGACCTGCTTCCGGGGCCCCGCGGCGTGGGCTCGTCCGACCTCGGCGAATCCGTGGAAGGGCTCCTGGTGCGCTCCTCCGGGGTCGTCTCCCGCGTGACCAGGGCGACATCCGGCGCGGCGACCCTGGTGCTGGATGACTCCCAGGGTTCGTTCACGGTCTCCTGCTGGCACCCCTGCGCCACGGGAGTCAGGAAGGGCGCGCGGCTGCAGGCAACCGGGATCGCCGGTCAGCGCTGGACCCGGTCGGGTGCGGCGGACGGATACCGGATCTGGCCGCGCGATGCTGCCGACGTGGTCGTGCTCGCGCCTGGAGCGAGCGGTGACCTGGCAGCCGGAGGAGATGGCGCCGGCACGAGCGATCCGGACGCCAGCGAGCCGCCAGCAGATGCGGCCGTATCGACGATCGCGGCCGCACGGACGCGGCTCGCCTCCGACGTCACCGTGGAGGCGACGGTCACCACCACGCCCGGATTCATCGATCCCGACACACGCCGGGTGGTCGCGCAGGACGGCTCCGGGGCTATCCTGGTCCGGCTTCCCGCCGACGGGCCAACGGTCGCGATCGGTGACCGGATCCGGCTGAAGGGCCGCGTGGGCACCTACGGTTCAGCGCCCCAGTTCGCCGCCGCCGACGTCGTCGCGGTGTCGCACGGCGCAGCCCCGGCTCCGGTCGCGCTGTCGGCGGCTCCGGCGGCACGTGACGAGTGGCGGCTGGTGCGCGTCGACGGCCGCGTGCAGACCGTCCGCCGGTACGGGGCGACCTGGCGGGCCGAGATCCGCCTCCCCGGTGCGGCGATCGTGGCCGTCCAGGGGACCAGCCGCAGCGGCGTGCCGTCGACTGCGCTGGTCGAAGGGCGCGACGCCAGCGTGGTCGGGATCGTCCGGCGACCGTCGAGCGGTGCGTCCGACCAGCGTTTCGCGGTGCTGCCGCGTTTCCCGGCCGACGTGGCGCTCGGGCCGGGTGACACATCGGGGTCGCCGGGGAGTTCCGGCAAGGCCGGGACCGCGACCGGGACCGGCCAGTACCCAGCGGGCACCGCAGCGGGTTCCGGTGCCACGGCCGCGTCCGATCGGCAGGGCGCCGGGGCGACGGCCCTGGACATCGACCTGGCCGACCTCGGGGCACACCCGGGCGAGCTGGTCCGGGTGGGCGGGGTCGTGTCGTCAATGAGTGGAGCCGGCCTGCAGCTCGACGATGGCACGGGCATCGGCAACGTCCGCCTCGAGGGCGAGGCAGTGGACATTGGCTCGACCATCGAGACCGGCGAGACGCTCAACGTCACGGGGACGGTGGAACGCATCGCCGGCGGCGACTCGATCGTCGTCGTGCGGGACCGGGCGATGGTGGCGCGCGTCGGCCGGCTCGGCGAGAGCGTCCCGCTGCTCGCCAGCGCCGGCGCATCGGCCGCCGCCCGTCCGGGTGACGGGCAGGAGCTCCGGCAGGTCGCCGAGCTCAGGGTCGGTCCCGTCGCGATGGGGGTACCGCGAGACCCGGCATCCTGGGTCCTCGTCGTCCTCACCGCGACGCTCACGCTGGGCGCCGTGGCCGTCGTGGTCGTGCGGCGGCGGCTGCGGGCGGAGCGGGAGCGGTCGGGCCGGGGGATCGTGGCACGCCTGTCGGAACTGCTTGCCGTGCCGGTGGGCGATGTGGCGGCGAGCCGTGTCCCCGCCGCCCGTCCCCCGGTCGGCCATGCCCCGGCGGGCCGAGCCGATGAGTAGCGCGGATCCGGTCGCGCGGGTCCCAGCGCCAACCCGGACCCGCGCCGACGGCGCCCGAGCGTCCCCCGATCCTGCGTTCGCGGGCGCCCGGGCGCACCCCGAACCTGCGCGCTCGCTTGACGCTCGTGATCGTGCTTCTCTATGCTCGGCGCCAGCTCCGCGGTTCGTGCGGAGGCGGGAACGAGGAACGTTGACTTGCCGAACGCGGACTCCCGCGTTGCGCTGCCCGACTCGGGGCGCCAGTACCACGTCGCGCTCGGCCCGGGTGAGCTCGCGGAGTACATCCTGCTGCCGGGCGACCCCGACCGCATCGAGCTCATCGCCTCCAGGCTCGACAGCGTCGAGCTCACCCGCCGCCATCGCGAGTTCGTCACGGTCACGGGCAGCTACCGCGGCCTGCGCGTGTCAGCCGTGTCGACCGGCATCGGCGCGGACAACATCGAGATCGTGCTCGCCGAGATCCTCGCCATCACGTCGCATCCGGCCTTCGTCCGCGTGGGGTCGTGCGGCGTGCTGCGCCCGGAGATCGGCCTCGGCGAGCTCGTGGTGACGACCGGAGCGGTCCGGCTGGAGGCCACCACGAAGTACTTCGTGCACGAGGGGTACCCGGCGGTCGCGGACTACGCCACCGTCGCCGCGCTCCTCGAGGCGGCCGCGCGGCGCGGCAAGCGCGTGCACACCGGGATCACCGCCACGGCACCCGGCTTCTACGGCGCGCAGGGCCGGCCCCTGCCGCAGCTGCCGATCCGGTACCCGGACCTTGCCGACGAAATGCGCCGGCAGGGTGTCGTCAACTTCGAGATGGAGGGGTCGGCGGTCCTCGTGCTGGCCGGGCTCGCCGGGTGCCGCGCCGGCGTGGTCTGCACGGTGTTCGCGCAGCGGACGACCGGTGAGTTCCTTGAGGGGGAGGCGAGGGAGCGGGCAGAGTCGGATTGCGTCGAGGTGGGCCTGGAGGCCCTGATGGTCCTGTCCGAGATGGACCGCCAGGTCCGCGAGGCGGGAGCGGCCAGCTGGCGCCCGGGGCTGTGGTCTCCGGGCCCGGTCGACTGAGCATTCCAGCAACCGACGGCTCGCGGGTGCCGCCCGCACCGTCACCAGTGCCGGATCACCCGGCGAGAGGAGCACAACTCGATGGCTGAAGCGTATTGCGTCAAGTGCAAGGCCAAGCGCGAGGTCAAGAACCCCGAGCAGGTCACCATGAAGAACGGCAAGCACGCCCTCAAGGGCAAGTGCCCCGTGTGCGGGACCAGCGTCTTCAAGATCGGCGGCTGACCCGTTCCACCTCGCGTCCCTCGCGAAGGCCCCGGCAGCCTGCCGGGGCCTTCGTATGCGCCAACACGTTGAGCCCCGGCCGGCGTGCGCCGCCCGGCCCGCGCAGAGTGGGCCGTCCGGGCCATCGGGCGCCGGAATCCGATTGGTACAATCGCGGGGCGATGAAGGACTGCCTGACGGCGAGGGTCCCCCGAACGAGGGGCCAGACCGTTCCCGCGTCCGATTTCCCCGGGGCTCGCTCCTGCCGATCTGCCGGCCCGCGACCGGCGCCGGTGGTCCGGCCTCGAGCGCTTCCGGCCGCGGGCGGCGGCATCGTCACGCGACGCGTCCGCCGCTCGCTCGCCAGCCGGGGCTCCACCGACCACTTAGCCGCCCGCGCCGCGATCCGGGGCTCCTGAGCCACAGGCACGAGTCGGGCTCGTGCCCGACGAGGGTCCGCGCGCCCCACGTATCACGCCATCGATGCACCCGCCCCGCGGGCACCAGGAGGACACACACATGACCGTTCGCGTCGGGATCAACGGCTTCGGCCGCATCGGCCGCCAGGCTCTGAAGGCCATCATCGAGCGCACGCCGGAGCTCGAGGTGGTTGCCGTCAACGACATCGTGGACGTCGCCACCAACGCGCTGCTCTTCAAGCACGATTCCACCTACGGCGCGTTCCCCGGCACCGTGGAGCACACCGACGACGCGATCGTCGTCAACGGCCACGTCATCCGGAGCCTGATGGTGGCGAACCCCGCCGATCTGCCGTGGCGCGACCTGGGCGTGGACATCGTGATCGAGTCGACCGGCCGCTTCACCGACGCCGACAAGGCGCGCGCGCACGTCGAGGCGGGCGCCGAGAAGGTCATCATCTCCGCGCCGGCGAAGA
>JAJYEB010000090.1 GCA_021790375.1 Chloroflexota bacterium
TGTTGGTCTATCGCGCGCCCCTGGCGGCGCTGGTGCCGCTGGCGACGATCGGGGTGGCGTACCTGGTATCGCGCGGCGTGCTGGGCTACATGGCCGGCGCGGGCTGGAAGATCTCCTCGCTCCTCGACACGTTCGTGGTCGTGCTGGTCTTCGGCGTGGGGACTGACTACACGATCTTCCTGATCTCGCGCTTCCGGGAAGAGGTCAGCCGGGGCGACTGGCACATGGCCTCACAGGCGACCGTGAAGCGCATCGGGGCGGTCATCACGGCCAGTGCGGCCACGGTCATCGTGGGGCTGGGCTCGATGGCGTTCGGCCAGTTCGAGATGATCCAGACGACCGGCCCGGCCCTGGCCATCGCGATCTTCGTGACCCTGCTCGCCGGGCTCACCTTCACGCCGGCGCTGCTCGGGATCTTCGGGCACTACCTCTTCTGGCCGCTGCACGAGCGGGACGAATCCGCCGTGAACCCGCGCGGTTTCTTCGTGCGGCTGGCGGGTGGCGTGTCGCGCAGGCCCGCGGTGGTGGGCGCGCTGTTGCTGGTGGTGCTCCTCGTGCCGATCGCCGGTATCACCGGCATGCGCTCCAACTTCGACGCGGTGAGCGATCTGCCGAGCACGTCCGACGCGCGCGCGGGCTTCGACCTGGTCGCGCAGCACCTGGGCCGGGGAAAGATCATGCCGGTCAACGGGGTGATCGAGGTGGGGAGCGGGACTGACCTGCTGGCGCCCGCCTCGCTGGCCCGCCTTCGGGACGTCACCCAGGCGCTGGCGAAGACGCCGGGCGTGCAGAGCGTCACCAGCCTGGTCGCTCCCACGGGCAACGGCAGCGTTCCGGATGCATACGTCCCGTCCACCCAGCTCGACTCGATCGCCGCCGGCTTCGCGTCCTCCGGCAGCGGCGGAGCGCAGGCGCTCCTGGACCCGAAGGTCACGGCCGCGCTCAAGTCGGCGGCGGACTACGTGAGGGCCCTGGCAACCCCGTTCCCGGCGGTGGCTGCGTCACCGGCCTACGCGACCGTGCAGTCGGATCTCGGCACGGCCCCAACCCTGATCGCGCAGCTCCGCCAGGGCGCGCTGGTGTCGACGCAGCTCCGCTCGCTCGCGGCGGGCCTCTCCGCACCAGCAACGGCCGCGGGTGATCCGCTCGCCGCGGTGCGGATGATCGGCGGGTACCTCGGCGAGCTGGTGGCGGCGTACCCGGCCACCGCGAGTACCCCGGCGTTCACGCGGGCGCAGTCGGACCTGGCGTCCCTGCAGCAGGCCCCGACCGCCGCGACCGTGGCCGACCTGGCGGGGGCGCTCGGTTCGCTCGCTGCCACGTTCGATGCGCAGCCGGATGCGGTCCTGTTCCCGAAGAGTCTTCCCGCCAGCGCCCAGTCGGCGGCTCTTCAGGGCCAGATCGCCTCGGTCTTCGGCCGGCTGCCCGGCGATCTCCGCACGCTCGCGGCGTCGTACGCGGCGCTTCCGGACGACCTCTTCATCCCCACCACGCTGGGCGGGACGAGCGCGGCGCAGGTGAAGGCGGCCGTGGCCGCGTACGTGTCGGGCAGCGGGGACGTGACCCGGCTCTTCATCATCACGACCGACGACCCGTACTCGATCGCCGCCTTCGACACGGTGCGGCGAACCCGGGAGGTGCTCGACCCGGCCGGGGCTCAGTTCGGATCCGGGGCCCGCGCGTACGTCGGCGGTCCCACCGCGGAGCTGGCGGACACGCAGACGGCGCTCGACACGGACTTCCAGCACGTGGCGGTGATCACGGTGCTGGGCGTGTTCCTGGTCCTCGTCCTGCTGCTGCGGGCGATCGTGGCGCCGGTGTACCTGGTGCTGACGGTCCTGCTCTCGTACCTCAGCACGCTCGGGCTGACGTCCTGGTTCTACCAGTCGGTCCTGGGTCAGCCCGGGGTGAACTTCTTCCTGCCGCTGATGGTGTTCGTGCTGCTGGTGGCGCTGGGTTCCGACTACAACATCTTCCTGATGAGCCGGGTCCGCGAGGAGAGCGAGCGACGTCCGATCCGTGAAGGGATCCGGGTCGCATCCGGCCGGACCGGTGCGGTGATCACGTCGGCCGGGCTGATCCTGGCGGGCACGTTCGGCTCGATGGCCAGTGCGCCGCTGGTGGTGCTGTTCCAGATCGGGGTGGCCGTGGCTGTCGGCGTGCTGATCGACACGTTCCTGGTGCGCTCGATCCTGGTGCCGGCACTGACGACGCTGGTGGGGGACCGGGCGTGGTGGCCGTCGCGGGTGCGGCGCGGGCCGGCGCCGGGTGGGCCGGCCCCAGACGAGCCGTCGCCGGACGTGCCGGCGCCGGGCCAGTCTCCTGGCGAGTCGGCGGCGAAGTAGGGACGTTCGCGAGCCGCGGGCGGGGAGCGGCGGGGGAGCGGCGGGAAGCCGCGGGGGCGGGGCATGCCCGGTGAACCCGGCACAACTCCAGGCGCGGGCCTCCTTCCTTACGCGAGCCGCCAGATGTGCGCCCCGGGAACGCGAAGGATCCGGTGTCTGCCACCCGATCCGGAGACACAAGAGCGGCGACCCCACAGGGCTTCGCGCGGTCGGCGCCGTGCTTGCAGGGCGGGTTGCGTGAGCACCGACCGCACCGGCGACCAGTTCCGCGTTCCACGGGGTACCGATTGGCGGCCGCCACCTTCCGCCCGCCTCGCGGCTCCAGGGATTCGCCGCCGATCGGACCACTGACGGAACCGGTGCCCTGCTGAGCCCGTGCCCTTCATCGCCACCGTCGACCCTACCCCAGCGTGTTCACCCTCGCGGGATGGCTTGCCTCCCAGGCCTCGATCGACGGGAGCCGGCCGAGCACGTAGCCGATCTCGTCGGTGCCCTCCAGGAGCATCTTCCGGGCGAACGGGTCGATCTCGAAGGCGAACGCGCGGCCGACTGCCGCGAGGGCCGCAGCGGTCCCAGCGGTCCCAGCGGCCGAAGGGGCCGTGGCGGCGCCAACGCCAGGAACGGCCACGCTGGCTGCCCTGCCCGCGCCTCCTGCGCGGGCCGCGCTGGCTGGACCCCTGCCCACGCGCACCTCCTGCGCCTCCAGGTCGATCGTAAGCTCGACGTCCGGGTCGGCCGCCAGCAGGTCGAAGAGCGCCGCGTGCCGCTCGGGCGACACGACAATCGGGAGCAGCCCGTTCTTCAGCGAGTTGGCGCGGAAGATGTCCGCGAAGCCCGTGGAGATCACGGCCCGGATCCCCCACGAGAGGAGTGCCCAGGGCGCGTGCTCGCGCGACGAGCCGGGCCCGAAGTTGGCGCCCGCGAGCAGGATCCGGCGCCCCTGCATCTTCGGCCGGTCCAGCACGAACGGCGGCTCGCGGAGGTCCCCCGTCGCGGTGAACCGCCAGTCGTGGAACAGTCCCTCGGCGAGGCCCGACTTCTCGGTCGTCTTAAGGTAGCGCGCCGGGATGATCTGGTCGGTATCGACGTTCTCGGCCGGCAGCGGCACGACACGGCTGGTGAAGACGGTGACGGGTTCGGGCATCTCAGCGGCCTCCGGCGACGACGTCCGGACCAGGACTGCCGGACCGGGCGGACACGGGCTCGGGCATCTCAGCGGCCCTCGACGGTAACCGGGTCACGGTCGACCAGCGGGCGCGGATCGGCAACCACGCCGGCGATCGCGCTTGCCGCCGCGGTCAGCGGTGAGGCAAGGAAGGTGCGCCCCCCGGTGCCCTGCCGCCCCTCGAAGTTGCGGTTGCTCGTGCTGATCGCGTACTGGCCCGGTTCGAGCTGGTCGCCGTTCATCGCGATGCACATCGAGCAACCCGACTCGCGCCACTCGCCGCCGGCTGCCCGGAAGACCTCGTCGAGCCCCTCCCGCTCGGCCTGCGCCTTGACCTGCTGCGATCCCGGAACCACCAGCAGCCGGGTGCCCGGCGCGACGCGACGCCCACGGAGCAGCGCGGCTGCCTGGCGGAGGTCGCCGATGCGACTGTTGGTGCAGGAGCCCAGGAAGACAACGTCGACCTTGCGACCTGCGATGGGCTCGCCCGGGCGCAGGTCCATGTACGCCAGCGCCTTGTCGAGCGCACGCCGACCGGCCTCGTCGGGGGCGTCACCGGGTGATGGGACCCGGCCAGTCACCGCCACACCCATCCCGGGGTTCGTCCCGTAGGTCACCATCGGCTCCAGCGCGGACGCGTCGAGCGTGATCGACCGGTCGTACGTCGCGCCGTCGTCGGACGGCAGCCGTCGCCAGCGCGCGACCGCCTCGTCCCACGCGGCGCCCTGCGGGACGTGCCGGCGGCCGTGGAGGTACTCGAACGTCGTGTCGTCCGGTGCGACCAGGCCGGCGCGCGCACCGCCTTCGATCGACATGTTGCAGATCGTCATCCGCTGCTCCATGCCGAGCGCCCGGATGGCCTCGCCGGTGTACTCGAAGACGTGCCCGGTGCCGCCGCCCACCCCGATCCTGGCGATGAGGGCCAGGATGACGTCCTTGGCCGACACGCCGGGCGCGAGCCGTCCGTCGACACGTACCTCGTAGGTCTTCGGGCGCCGCTGGAGGAGGCACTGGGTGGCGAGGAGCATCTCCACCTCGCTCGTCCCGATGCCGAAGGCGAGCGCGCCCAGCGCCCCGTGAGTGGCGGTGTGGGAATCGCCGCAGACGATCGTCATCCCCGGTTGGCTCAGCCCGAGCTCGGGGCCGATCACGTGGACGATCCCCTGGGTTTCGGAACCAACACCGTGCAGCGGGATGCCGAACTCCCGGCAGTTCCGCTCGAGCTGCGCGACCTGGAACGCCGCCTGGTCGTCGACCACTGGAAGCCCCCGTCCGGTGCCGCGAAGGGTCGGGATCGAGTGGTCCTCGGTCGCGACCGTCCGTTCGGGATGGCGGACCGTGACGCCGCGCGTGCGGAGCCCGGTGAAGGCCTGCGGGCTCGTCACCTCGTGCACGAGGTGCAGGTCGATCGCGAGGACGGCGGGAGCGCCTTCGTCCTGGAGGACGACGTGCTCGTCCCAGATCTTCTCCACCAGGGTGCGGGGGCGGACTGTGTCGGCCATCACTCGAATCTCGTGCGGGGTTTGGGGAGTGCGGGCAGGGTAGCAGATGATGCGGGGAGAGCCCCCCGGCCCGCCGCGTCCAACCCCGGCCGGGCCCGTCGCCCCCCGCGCCGTCTCGCAGCCGGGTCGACGCCGGTCAGGCGGACGCAGGTCAGGCTGACGCCGATCAGGCTGACCCGGTCAGGCGAACGCCCGCATGCGGCTCGCGCGCTTCGCCTTCGGCACGAGGACGGTGGCGGCCGCCGACACGAGGGCCGCGCCGGCCAGCACGGTGAAGGCGAACCCGAGCCGCCTGTAGTCGCCCCCGGTCAGGGCTCCCGCCACCAGCGGCCCCACCGCGCCGCCGGCCGTCGACCCGATCCCCCACACCAGCGCGTTGGCCAGCGATGACTCCCCCCGCGGGACGTAGTCGCCCACCATCGAGAGGAGGAGCGGGAAGCCGCTGAACACGAAGAACCCGAAGGCGAACAGCCACGCCTCGCCGATCCACCCGGACCCGAGCCACAGGTACCCGACGGTGGTGACCGCCGCGCCCGACGAGCTGAGGGCGAGGACCGCACGCTTGTCGAACCGGTCGACCATGAGCCCGAAGACCGGCTGCCCGATGATGGCCGAGGCATACATGATGGTCACGGCGAGGCCCAGGCTGCCGCTCGCTCCGAGACCCTTCTGGGTGGCGAGGTAGGTCGGGATCCACGAGGCGATCCCCTGCGTGGCCGACGAGCGCAGGAACGCGACCGCAGTGAGAATCAGGATGCCGCGCGTCAGCGTGTCCGACCGGGCGCGCGAGGACGGGACGCCTGCCGAGGCGGTCCCGCCTGCCGACGACGAGACGCCCGTTGGGGCGGTCGCGCCTGCCGATGCCGCGGCGCCTGCCGATGCCGCACTGCCACCCGATGAAGCCGCGCCGCCAGCCGGTGTCGGACCGTCTGCCGGGGCCAAACCGCCTGCCCCGGCCTCGGCCCGTTGCGGCGTGCGCTGCGCGGTGGGGACCCGGACGCCGAGCCAGATCGCGAGGCCGGCGGCGAAGCCCACCAGCGCGAACAGCACGATGGAGCCGTACCCGGCGATGACCGCCGCGGCCACGAAATAGAGCGACGGGTACAGCGCGCGTCCCAGGCTGCCCATTGCCCCGTTGATCCCCAGCGCCATGCCCATCGACCGGTCGCGGAACGTCGTCTGGAGGACCGAGGCGCCCAGGGGGTGATAGAAGGAGCTGCCCGACCCCGTCAGGAACGCCGCCAGCAGCAGCGCGACCACCAGCGCCGTGCCGGTCGTCTCGGCGAGCGCGACATAGAACCCGAGGAGCCCGAGCGACAGGATCCCGAGGCCCAGGCCCATCAGCGACGCAGGTCGGCCGAGGTGGTCCGACAGCCTGCCCACGAAGAGGCTCAGCACCGTGGACGAGGTGTAGAAGACCAGGAACAGCAGCGTGACCACGCCCGCGGACACGCCGTGGTGCGAGGCCACGATGGCCGCGATCACCGGCACGAAGAAGACGGTGCCGTCGTTGGTGAAGTGCGCGAGGGAAGTGAGCGCGAGGCTGCGGCGCCTGCCGATTGCTCTGTCCACGGCGCCATTGTCGCGGGCGAACGGGGTCCGCGTGCGCAAGGGCCATCCGGCGTCGATGGCGCCTGCCCGACCGGGCGCCGGGCTTCGCTCGCGGGCGATCGATGCCGCCCTCGACCGGCACGCTCTGCTGACGTCGCCCGGCACTCTCTGGGGCCGACCCTCTGCTCGACGCAGATCCGGTTGTGGACAAGCGTTGCCCGCACGGGTAGACTGCGCGCTCAACCGTACCTGGAGTCCCCGTTGGGCCAGACGAACACGAACCGGGACCGCGTCGCCGTCGCCGTGACGGCAGACGGCCGCCGCGTGCCCGTGCGTCTGCCCGACGACTCCATCGTAGAGGTAACGCTTCTCGGCATCCTCCGGCTCCTCGGCCAGGGGGTGCTCTCCCTTATTAGCGGCTCCCGGCGGGAGCCTGACGGGAGACGGAGCGGGCGCCGCTAGGGCGCAGTCGCCGGACCGATCAGGGACCCTCGCCGGGAGGCGAGGGTCTTTCGTTTGTGCAGCGGGAGAGCGGGATGACGATGACGAGACGGGCCACGGGGCGGCACCTGCCGGGTGCCGGCACGCCCGAGGCGAACGCTGTCGAGCACGCCCGGGCCGGAATGCTCCAGGAGGCCAGGCCGCGCGGCCGTACGCGCATCGGCGCCGACGTGGTCTGCGAGGCACTGCTCCGCCAGGGCGTCGACGTCTTCTTCGGCTATCCGGGCGGCGTGATCCTGCCCCTCTACGACGTCCTGGGCGACTACCCCGAGCTCCGCCACATCCTGGTGCGCCACGAGCAGGGCG
>JAJYEB010000091.1 GCA_021790375.1 Chloroflexota bacterium
CTTGTCGTCCGCCAATCGCCGGCGTGATCGCCACGGAGGATATTGCGGGCGGGCTCGCAGCGGCTGCGTCGGCCACGACCTTGATCGACGGACGGATGACCGGCGCGCCTGCCCCTTCGGCACCACGATCCCTCGGCGCCACGATCCCTCGGCGCCACGGTCCCTCGGCGCCACGATCCCTCGGCGCCACGATCCCTCGGCGCCACGATCCCTCGGCGCCTCGCCCCCGTCAGCGGCCCGACTTGAAGGGGTACACGACCCAGGCGTCCGTGGCCACGACGTAGTGGTCCGGGACCGACGGAACGCGCGAGCGGGTGGGCTTGTAGTGGAGGACCGCCGTGGTCGGCCGACCGCCGGCCAGGCGCACCCGATCAATCACCGCCTGGATCGTCGAGCCCGTGTCCCAGACCTCGTCGACGATCAGCACCCGCCGATCGTGCAGCAGGGGATCGGCGGGGAACTGGAGGAACGAGGGCTGGGCCGCCGGCCGTCCCTCGTCGTCGTAGAAGGCCACCGCGGCCACGATGATGTTGCGGATGCCCAGTCGATAGGCGAGCATCCCGGCCGGCACCAGCGCGCCGCGGGTGATGGCCAGCATCACGTCGTACTCGCCTGCGACCTGTTCTGCCAGCTGTGCCACCAGCCGCTCGAGGTCGTCCCAGGTGACGGTCAGCTTCTCGTTCGGGGCCATGCTGCAAGGCTACGCCGGTCGGGCCCCCTGCCGAGGGTCGGGCCCCGTGCGGTGCGTCTGGCCCCATGCCGC
This sequence comes from Chloroflexota bacterium, assembly GCA_021790375.1. Lineage (GTDB taxonomy): Bacteria > Chloroflexota > Limnocylindria > Limnocylindrales > CSP1-4 > JAJYNJ01. The sequence continues at coordinate 764 of JAJYEB010000091.1, forward strand.
CGGTCGGGCCCCTTGCCGCGGACCGGGCCCCATGGCGCGCGTCGGGCCCCGCGCCGCGCGTGGGGGTCCCATGCCGCGCGTCGGGCCCCTTGCCGCGGACCGGACCCCGCGCCGCCGGACCGGGCCCCGCGCCGGCGGTCGCGGTGAGATCCTGGGATCAGCCGCGCGGGCGCGACCGCATCCCGGCCGCCCCGCGGGCGACCCGGGACTAATGCCGCAACCGGACGGTCCGATCGTCCACCCTGCGGCCGTTGAATCGCCGATACGCCCGATCTACCGTTGGCGCGTGAAGGCGATGGAACCGCTGGACGCGATACGAGCGCAGCTGCAGGAGCAGGACGCCGCGCTGACGGCCTCGCTCGAGGCGCTCGAGCACGACCGCGAGATCGTCCGCCGCCAGCTCGGACTCGTCCATGAACTGGCGGAGCTCCAGGAGCAGCGGGTCGCACCGAAGGGTCGGCTTGAGAAGCTTTCCGGCGCAGAGCCGGCCGCGGAGCCGCAGCCCGTCGGCGACGCCGAGCCGGAGCACGCCGCTGCCGGCGCCGAATCCGCTGCCGAAACCATCGCAGAGCCGGTCGCGGAGGCCGAGACGGAGCACCTCGAGGCTGCGCCCGAGCCCGCGCCTGTCCAGCAGGATGAACCGGAGCCGACCCCCCTGACCCGCACGCCCTGGCCACGAGCCGCCGGAGATCCGGACACGGGGCTGCTCCGGCGCATGCGGGCCGGTTAGCTCCCACCCCGGCCGCGGCTTCCGCCTGCGCCCAGCACACCGTCGCGGATCAGTCGGGCGTGATCCGCGTGCCCGCGTACGGCCGTATCCGAACCGGCGCCACCCCGCACCGGCCCCCGTCGGCGGCCCCTACTGGCCCTTCAGTGCCTCCCGCATCAACTCGAACGCGCGCTCGTGCTCCCCGGCGTCCGCCAGGCGCTCGGCCCATTCCCCGAGCACCTCGCGGAGCCGAGCGGATGAACCCGTCCGTCGGGCCAGGCCGGCGGCCCGCTCGTACAGCGCGAGTGAGGCGGCGCGCTGCCCCTCGGCCGCGTCCGCGCGCGCGAGCGTCACGAGCGCGTCGATCTCGGCCTGCGTGTTCGACGTCCGCTCGGCAAGGTCGAGCGCCTCGCGCGCGAGGCGCATGCCGTCGGCCTGGGAGCCCCGGGCCAGTGCGATGCGCGCCTGCGTGTCGAGCACGTCGGCCAGCCAGCGGTCGTCACCCAGGCGTTCGAACCGTGCCCGGGCACTGGCCGCCAGCTCCTCCGCCCGGTCGACGCGCTCGAGCGACAGGTTGGACAGCGCGAGGTCGTTCTCGAGTCCGGCCAGGTCGAAATCGGTGCCGGCTGCCCGGTGCAGCGTGGCGCTCGCCATCGCCGCCCTGGTCGCGCCGTCGTAGTCGCCCGTCTCCCTGCGGTGAAGCGCCAGCTCGTGGTAGAAGTGGGCCCGGTGGTGGTCGTCCAGCCGCGCGGCGAGCGCCCGGACCTCGTCGAGGTAGGCCACCGCCGTCGCATGGTCGCCCGAACGGGAGGCCGCGGTCGCGAGGGCAATCACGATCTGCAGCTCGAAATCGGGAGCCACGCTTGCCCCTGCGCGAACCTCTTCACGCAGGGTCTTCAGCATTGCGGTCGCCTCCGCGGAGTCGCCCTGCGCGTACTCGCCCTGGGCCAGCCAGTACCGCGCGCGGGCGGCACGTACCGGGTGCCCGAGCGAGGTGAACACCCGCACGGCCTCGCCGGCTGCGGCCACGGCCTCGGTGCCCTGCTCGAGCCCCACCAGGGCCTCGGACAACCCGAGAAGGAGCTCGGCGCGCTGCAACGGCGCGTCGGTGGTGGAGAGCAACGTCCGGTACGCGTCTGCGGCCTCCTGCCAGTGACGCGATGCCGCTGCAAGATCGGCCTCGAGGCGTGCCCACCCGGTCGGGCCGTCACCGAGGAACCGCTCGGCCGAGAGCCCCAGGCGCTCGGCGAAGAAGGTCAGCGCGGCCATCGAAGGCCGGGACAGGCCGTTCTCGAGGGCGCTGACGTAGGCCTTGGTGTAGCGGGGAGACGCCAGCTGCTGCTGGGTGAGCCGCGCCGCCAGCCGGGCCGTCCGGAGGCGCGAGCCGATCTGTTGGGCCAGCTCCGATTGATCAACGACGATGCGCCGTCGGGTCCGAGTTCCAGTCACAGGCCGAAGTGTACCGGTACGTCACAAGTTCGTTGACCCGCTGAGTGGCGTGAAGGGGCCGGCTGAACGGCACGGAACGGCGAATGGGAATGTGCGTGGCTTGACGCCGTCCGCGTTGCGATGCCGTCCGAGTTGCGTTTGACCCGATCGCGTCGCGTCCATACACTCCGCAGATGCGCCAAACCCGCGTCCCCGTGCCGCACGGACAGCCGTGCGCCTGTCCGGGCGCCGGCGCGACCTGAACCTCGTCCCCCGGGGTGCGTGCCGGCGATCGATCACCAGGCTGACGCACCCGAGGTTCCCTTCATGGTTGCACCGTCCCCGTCCGCCACTTCGATCCCGGCGGTCCCGACCCCGCCGGATCCACCCGCCGCTGCGGGTCCGTTGCCCGAGCCCGCTCAGGCCGACCTGCGTCCCGTCAAGGATGGCGTCACCATCGTCGTCTTCTCCGGCGACTTCGACCGCGTCCAGGCCGCGTTCAACATCGCGGTGGGCGCCGCATCGAGCGGCCTCCCCGTCACCATGTTCTTCACGTTCTGGGGGCTCGACGTCATCACCCGCCCCAACGCGTCCCGCGTCGGGCGCGACCCGCTGCGCACCGCCTTCCGCTGGCTGAAGCCCGGCGGAGCGGGACGCCTCCCACTCACCCGGTTCAACTTCCTGGGGCTCGGCCCGGTGCTGATGCGACGGCTGATGGGCCAGTTCCGCATGCCGGCGGTCGACCAGATGGTCGAGCTCGCGCACTCCCTCGGTGTCAGGTTCATTGCCTGCACGATCACGATGGGGGTGATGGGCCTGACCGAGGCCGACCTGCTCCCGATCGTCGACGCCTATGCGGGCGTGGCCACGTACCTGGCGGACGCGCGCGGCAGCGACGTCAACCTGTTCATCTGAAAGGCGACTGTGATGGTGTCCCAACGCCCCGACCCGACCCTTCCTCCCCCGGACCCGGCGCGGCGTCCGAATCCGGGCCTCCCCCGCGCGGACGTCGTCGTGGACGCCTCCGGATTCCTGTGCCCGATGCCCATCGTCAAGCTGGCGCAGGCGGTCAAATCGGTCGCCGTCGGTCAGATCGTCGAGGTGGTCGCCACCGACCCCGGCATCCTCGCCGACGCGCCTGCGTGGGCGCAGATGACCCGCCAGGACATCATCGGTGCGTGGTCCGAGGGTGACCGCCACCACTTCTGGTTCCGCAAGCTGCACGAGTAGCAAGCTGCACGAGTAGCAGGCTGCACGAGCAGGAGGACCGACCGGCCAGGGGGTGCGCCCCCGCCTGTGCGGTGGCGCCCTGCCGGGACACCGTGTGCGGAACCCCCCCGTCCGGCCCGCCATACAACGTGTGGTGCCGCCACAACGTGGGATGGCCCGGGCGATCGCCGGTGGAGGCCGCGGTGAGTCCGCGGGTGAGTCCGCGGAGTCGGTGGATGCGGTAGCGGAGGCCGGCTCCCACCTGCCGGCGCTCGGCCTCCGGCGGGTGGCCCCTGCCTCGGCCCGGGGGCCCATGCCGGCCCAACATACAACGTATGTCGGAGCTGCACCGGGCCGGGCGGAGAGACAGCGTGCTCCTGACCTACCCAATCGGTCATCCATGATGGCGGGTGCCGCCTGTCACCGACTTCGACCGATGGCCCTGTTCCGGGGCGGCGGCGGCAACTATCCTCCTCGCGACACGGGAGTTCGTGCGGAGCCGTAACGCATCGGTCTTCCCATCGTTCCGACAGGTACCCGTGTCTGCGAACGGGGCGCCGTCGTGGCCCACCCGGGCCCAACCTCGGAGCCAAGGAGGTCTCGCATGAGTCAATGGAGAAGCCAGGTCGGCGTCGGCCTTGCCGCAACGCTGCTCGCTTCGCTCCTCGCCACGTCTGTCGTGGCCACCGCGCTTGCTCTGACGATCACCAATACCAACCCCTCGGTGACTGTGCCCACGGGCGTCGCCACAAACGTCGGGATCAACTATGTGTGGAACGGCACGGCCAGCGACACGCCGGGTGCCACGTCGTTCGCTGTGTCTCTTCCGACCGGGTATACGTGGACGGCCCCGCCAACGTTCTCGCTGACCGGCACCGCGACCGCGACGGTGAGCGCACCGTCGACGGTGGGCCAGGTCACGACGTGGACGCTTTCGTCCTTCTCCGCGACCGGGCCGTGGACCTTGACGCTGAGCGGCGGCCAGGTCAGCACGAGCCTGACTTCGGGTAGCAGCCTCGTCACGCTCTCGTATGGCACGACGACCAGCGTGATCGCCACGCTCAAGGCCAGCGGGGTGACCACGACCGGTCTGTTCCCGGTCACGATTAGCCCGCTGTCGGTCCCCGCCGACGGCACCAGCACCATCCTGCTCGTGTTCGGTGCGCCCGGCGCGAACGCGACGTGCGCCAACTACACGAGTTTCACGGTCGCCACGACCGGGGGCACGTTCACCACGACCAACCTTCCGGGCGTGACCAGCCCGGTGAACGGCACCTCGGCCACGGTCACGTGCGCCAACTTCACGAGCGTCAGCCTGAAGACCCTGACGCTGAGGGCCCCAACGACGCCCGGTACCGCCACCATCACCGTGAGCGTGCTGCCCGTGGGCTCCACGACCTCGACGCCCGACTCGACCACCCTCGTGACCTTCACGAAGACCTCGGCTGGGCAGGGCAACACCGAGCGTGAGCATGGGAAGGGCGCGCGGAAGGTCGCCTTCTACGCGAGCACCGGAGCGACGACCTGTGCGGCAGCGCCGGTGAGCCCGTCGGCCGGAACCCCGAGCTTCGGCTTCGCGATCCTCAACACGACCGGCCATGGGCGGGTCAACGTCGAGGTCGCGCTGAAGGGTGCGGCACCGAACTCCACCTACAGCGTGTACCTGGACCAGGCCGGCACCTGCTCGCCTGCGTTCACGCTGCACACGAACTCGCGCGGCAACGGCAACCGTCACCTCAACGTGGCGATGGTCAGCGGCGCCACGCAGGCCTGGCTGACCGCCACTCAGACGAAGGGCTCGGCCGTTACCAACGGCTCGAATCTGCTCGTCACGAATCTCGCCATGGTGTCCGTCAAGGGCCACGGCCACGAGAACGCCCAGGGCAACCAGGACAAGGGCGGCAACCAGGACAATCCCGGCCGGGGCCACGGCAAGGGGTAGCACCAGCGGCCATGGCAAGGGGTAGCACCAGCGGCGTCGCCGGAAGGCCCGGCGACCGCTGAACAGCGGGTCGGGTCAGCGCCACCCGGCGCCGGTCCGACCACCAGGCAGACATCGGAATCGAGGGAGCCGCCCGGGATCCGGGCGGCTCCTTCTTTCGCGTGCATCGCGCTGTTGCGCCTACGCCGAGGTGACCCGCGGCTCCGGCGCGGCCCCCGCCATGCCACTCCCCGCCTCGAGGAACGGCATGACCACGACCTCCTCCTGCTCGAGGTGCGAGCTCATCTGCGCGTGCAGCCCATAAAGGCGGCCCCGCAGGTCGACCAGCCGACGATGCGCCGACTCGGGCTGCAGCGCCGGCTCCGTCTGCAGCGCCCGCCAGTCGGCCTCGAGGTGCTCCAGGGCCCGGCGCACCTGCTCGTGCTGGATCCGCAGCAGGCGAGTAGCCCACGGTGTCGCCGCGAGGTGATCCATCTCCGGGAAGCAGTGGTCGTCCTCCCAGTCGATGTGGCGGAGCAGCGACTTCTCCATCGCGTCGAGCAGGCTGCGTACCGCGCTCGCGAGGTCACTGGCCGCGAGGTTGCCGGCCATTTCCGCGGTGGCCTCGATCCGTCCGACGAGATGCTCGATCTCGCGATGCTCATGGTTCAGGATCCGGCGCTCGACCACCGCTTCCTGGCAGGTCGACGCGACCGGGCCGTCGCCGACCCGATGTGCCGGCGCGACCGCCCCCGCCTCTGCCGGCAGGGCCGTCGCGTGCTCAGCGTGCATGGGTCAACACCATCACCCCGGGCAGGCCGAGGACCTCGCGGGCCCGCGCCTCGTCGTCCACGGTGATGGCGACCTCGCACATGGTCCCCCGCCGCCCCACGATCATGATGCCGCTGATGTTGACGCCGGCCCGGCCGAGTCGCTCCGCGAGATCGGCCAGGCTGCCCGGCACGTCCTCGATCTCCACGTGCAGGGCGTCACCCTCCACGAACGGGACGCCCATGCTGCGCAGGACGTCCCGCGTCGCCTCGTCCTCGTCGGTCGTAACCGTCGCGCACATCTGCTGCCCCGCGGTGTGGCCCGCGATGTGCTGGACGCTGATGCCACGGGCGGCGAGCGCGAGTGCGACGTGGGCGAGCTCGCCGGGGCGGTTGTCGAGCTGGATCACGAACGGCTGACCCATGGTCGTGACGTCCTCTGGCGGTTGTCTTCTCCTATCGCTGCTGCAGCGGCACGTAGTCGCGGGCGTGCTGGCCCACGTAGA
>JAJYEB010000092.1 GCA_021790375.1 Chloroflexota bacterium
CGCGTCTTCCGCGCGTGCTGGTGGTCCTGGCCCTGTACGCCGCGGCCCTGGCGGCGATCGGGGTGGCGGCCTGGATCGTCTCGGGGCAGCTGGTCAGCGAGCTCGAGGAACTGGCGACCGGCGGGGCCACCGCGCTCGCGGAGGCGCTGCGGGGCATCCTGGGTCACGATGCCATCCAGATCGGGACGCGCCGGATCACGGTGGAGGAGATCGCACGCCAGCTGAACGTTGCCATCGGCCAGGCGGTCGCGACGCCGGGTGGCGCACTGCACATGGCGGAACTGGTCGGGGACGTCGCGGCGCAGACCGTCCTGGTGGTGATCGTCTCGTTCTACCTGCTGCTGGACGGCGGACGCTTCTGGGCGTTCGCGCTGCGGTTCTTCGGACCCGACCAGCGCGACCGAGTCGCCGGGATCGCGGGCCGCATCCACGTGGTGCTGGGCCACTGGCTGCGGGGGCAGTTCCTCCTGATCCTGCTCGTCGCGCTCGTGCTGTACGTGGTGCTGGGCCCGCTGCTGCACCTCCCCTACGCGCTCGCCCTGTCGATGCTGAGCGGGATCCTCGAGATCGTCCCGCTGCTCGGGCCGATCGTCGCCGCCGCGCTCGCCGGAACCGTCGCGTACTCGCACGGCGGGACCGAGTTCGCGCTGGTGGTCCTGGGCGTCTACCTCGTCGTCCGGGAGGTCGAGGACCAGCTGGTGATGCCGGTCGTGATCGGCCGGGCCGTGCACCTGCACCCGGTGGTCACGATCTTCGCGGTGCTCGTCGGGCTCTCGGCGTGGGGCGTGCTGGGGGGCCTGCTCGCGGTCCCGGTCGCCGCGGCACTCAACGTCACCCTGACCGAGCTCTACCCGGAGGCCCCGCCGCCCGTGGCCCCAACCCCCGCACCGGTACCGGCACCGGGCGCGACAGCCCCGGCGCCCCCGGCTATCGAGTAGCGGGCGGCACGGGGGACCCGGAGGACCCGGACGGCGCCTCGCGGATCGCGGACAGGATCAACGCCCAGGTGCCGGCGGGCACCGCGCGGCGAGGCGTGGCCATCCCGAGCGCCGTCACCACCTCCCCGATGTCGCGCGCGCCGAGCCGGCAGCTCCGGCACTCCCCCAGGTGCTGCTCCAGGAGCGTCCGCTCGTCCGGTTCGAGGTCGTCGAGCGCACCACCCGCGGCCAGTTCCAGGTACCGACGGTGGCTCACGCCCCACCACCCGCCGGCTGCTCGGCGAGTGAGTCGCCGAGGAGGTCGCGAAGCCGCAGCAGACCCGTGCGGATCCGCGTCTTGGCAGTTCCGAGCGGGATCCCGAGCTGCTCCGAGACCTCCACGTGGGTCAGCCCGGAGAAGAACGCCAGCTCGACGCAGACACGCTGGGGTTCGGGCAGCTGGCGAAGCGCCTCGAGCACTCGCTCCCTGCGCATGCGCTCCCAGGCGTCACGGTCCACGTCGTCGGGCGCCACCTCGAGCTCGAGATCCGCCTCCGGTGCCGCCCGGCGACGAGCCGTGGTCTCCCGCCGGAGCACGTCGATCGCCTTGTGGCGCGCGAGCCCGAAGAGCCAGGCGCCGACGCTGCCGCGGGCGGGGTCGAAGCGGGCCGCGTCGCGCCACGCGGCGATGAACACTTCCTGCACCACGTCCTGCGCGAACCGGTCCCCGCCGGTCACCTGGTACGCCAGCGAGTAGAGGGCGCCGGAGTACCGCTGGTACAGCTCCTCCAGGGCATGCTCGTCACCCCCGCGGACGCGCAGGAGGAGCCTGGCTTCCTCGTCGCGCCGCGCGTCGCCGGGGCGATCGGGCTCGGTCACGCGGGACTCCCTCGGGTACGTGGCTCGCCCATCATGCCACGGCGTGGCAGCGGCAGGCGGCGTGGCCGGCATGGTCATGCCCGATCCTTCGGGCACGACCGGCAGACGGATGACGCCGGGCGCGACCGGCAGACGGATGACGCTCCCTGTCGCGCCGCCCGGGATGCGGTAGGCTCCCGGGACCATGCCCGACCGATCGGCCGACCCGACGTTGCGCGAGCGCCTGGCGCGTCTCGTGCCGGGCATCCACGTGCGCGTGCCGCGCGGCCGCGTGGCGCTGATCCGCCTGTACGGTCCGATCGCCGGCGCAGGACGCAGCGCGAGCCTGGTGGAGCTCGCGGCGCGGCTCCGCGATTCGCGGCGGGTTCCCGCGGTCGTCCTCGATATCGACTCGCCCGGCGGCTCCGCCTCCGCGTCCGACGACCTGTTCCTGGCCTTCGAGCGACTGGCGAGGGCCAAGCCGCTCGTGGCCGCGATCCGGGGCACGGGCGCCTCGGGCGCCTACCTCGCCGCCCTGCCCGCGCGGCGCATCCTGGCCAACCCCACGGCCATCGTCGGTTCCATCGGCGTCATCTCCGCCGGACCGCGCGTGCCGCGCCTGCTCGAGCGCGCCGGGGTCACGGTGGCAGTCCGCAAGGCGGGACGCCTCAAGGACATGGGCGCTCCGTGGCGCGACGATTCGGACGAGGAGCGCGCCAGGGAACAGGAGCTCGTGGACGCCATCTACGAGGCGTTCATCGAGCGGGTCGCGGCCGCGCGGCACCTGTCACCGGAGCGGGTCCGGGAGCTGGCAACCGGCGAGGTGTGGCTCGGACGGCGCGCCCTGGAACTCGGGCTGGTCGACGAGATCGGCGACCTCGAGCGGGCCGTCGAGGTGGCGGCCGAGCTGGCCGGGGTGCCGGCAAAGGCGGCCCGGGTCCGGTTGCGGCAGCCGCTCCTGGGCAGGCTGATGGACCGGGTGGTGGGCCGGGCCGCGGTCGCCCTCGCGGACGAGGTCGAGGCTCGCCTTTCCGATCGGTACCGGGGCCTGTAGCAGCCGGTCGCCGCGGACCGGCGTCCAAGGCGCCGGGCATCGCCTCGGACCGCGCCGGCGCGCTTCGCCGCCGGCCCCGATCCCTCCTGGGCGAGCAGGATGCCGCGTTTTCAGGCAAAGTCCCGGTGACAGCAGGCAACACCGGGCGGGCCCTCGCGTCCTCGCCCTGCCCGGGCACGGGAGTCTCGTTCTATGCGCCATCCGAACGGCTGGCCGCGGCGCGCCGCCGTGTCAGCCGCACTCATCGCGACCCTCGGACTGCTCGCCAGCGGGGCGGCGCTGCCGCCTTCCGTCGCGCGAGCGTCCGCCGCCATCCTTCCGCCGGCACCCACCTCCTGGAGCGTGCGCGCCTACAGCCCCGCCGCCGAGCAGATGCTGATCGCCCTCACGAACGGCGCCCGCGCCGCCGCTGGACTGACCCCCCTGGCCGTGGACGCGCGCCTCGCGTCCCTGGCGCGCTGGCGCAGCCGCGACATGGCCCAGCGCGGGTACTTCAGTCACCAGATACCGCCCGCCGACACCACCGTCTTCGACGTGATGCGCACCATGGGGATCCAGTCCACGTGGGACGCGGAGAACATCGGCTGGACGAGCGCGCCGGCGAGCTCCGCGACCACGGTCATGGAGGCCGCCTTCCTGGCCTCGCCGGAGCACCGTGCGAACATCCTGGGCGCGCACTACGACGCGTTCGGGGTGGGCGCGTACCGCGGGTCGGACGGGCATGACTACTTCACCGTGCTGTTCATGGATGGCCCGGTCATGGCGGTCCTGCCGCCCCTCTCCGCGACGGGCCATGTCGCTGACCGGATCGCGGCCGGGGCGCGGGTCACGGCAACGGCGTCGGTGACCGGAGGCGCCTACCCCTACCGGTTCGGCTGGTACTTCGACACCAGGCGGATCGGCAGCGGACCGCGCGTCTCGTTCGCCTCGTGGAGCGTTGGCTCCCACGTGCTGCGCCTGGTCGTCGTTGACGCGACGGGCGTCGTCCTGCGGCGTTCCTGGCCGGTCTCCGTCGTCGCGCCCTGAGGCGGCCGGGCGCGCCGAGGGCGCGCACCTGCGTCGATGCCCGCTCGCGCGTCGCCGCCGCGCACGCCCACCGGGCTCTCGCCGCGAGGTCAGTACACCTGCGGCACGAACGTCTGGTCGCTCATGGGCGGCCGGACGTATCCGGAGTCCGGCTGGCGCGGCGGGAGCACGATCGGCTCGGGCGTGAGGTCCTCGTAGGGCACCATCGAGAGCAGATGGTGGATGCAGTTGAGCCGGGCCCGGCGCTTGTCGTCGGACGGCACCACCCACCAGGGCGACTGCTTGATGTCCGTGTAGGCGAACATCTCGTCCTTCGCCCTCGAGTACTCGACCCACCGCGCCCGCGACTCGAGGTCCATGGGGCTGAGCTTCCAGCGCTTGGTCGGGTTCGCGATGCGCTCCTGGAACCGACGCTCCTGCTCCTCGTCGCTGACCGAGAACCAGTACTTGACCAGGGTGATGCCGGACCGGATCAGCATCCGCTCGAACTCCGGGCACGACCGCAGGAACTCGCGGTACTCGTCCTCCGTGCAGAACCCCATCACGCGCTCGACCCCCGCGCGGTTGTACCAGCTGCGGTCGAACAGCACGATCTCGCCGGCGGACGGCAGGTAGGCGACATAGCGCTGGAAGTACCACTGCGTGCGCTCGCGCTCGGTGGGCGCCGCGAGGGCCGCCACGCGCGTGTACCGAGGGTTCAAGGGTTCGGTGATCCGCTGGATCACGCCGCCCTTCCCGGCCGCGTCACGGCCCTCGAAGATGACGACCAGCTTCCGGCCCTGCACGCGGATCCATTCCTGGAGCTTGACCAGCTCGATCTGCAGCCGCGCGAGCTCGCTCTCGTAGCTCCGGCGGTCGAGGGTACCGGGCGCCACGCGGGCGTCACCGTGGACTTCCGCCGCACCGAGGGCGTCTCGGTGTGCTGCCGCGGCAGCGCGGGTCTCACGGTGGGCATCCGCGGCCCCGCTTGTGGCACCGTGGGCGTCCGCGTCCCCGATCCGGACGGCCGGCGTCGGGCCCGGCGCGTTCCCCGGCTCCGCTGCGCCGTGCCCGTGGTGATCGCGCCGACCCTGGTCCTTCGGCATGGCCGTTCTCCTGTCGCCCTGCGACCGGCGGAGGACGCGCGCCGTGCCGATCGTACGCCCCGCGCCACCCCGGCGCGAGCCCGCTTCCATGACAAGGACGCGCCGGTCGCGTAGGGTGGGCGGGCATGGCCCGCGCCGTGGACGGCCCAGCCGCCGATCCCCGGCCGATGGTGGCATCCAGCAGCGCGAGGTGAACGGGTGGCGGACGTGACCAGGCGGACGGCAGGGGCCGTGGATCTCCTGCGGGCGGTTGGGCTGCTGGCCGACGGACCGGTCCGCTGGGGCATGCCGGTCCGCAGTGCGCGCCCGGGCGTGTATCTCGTGGAGCTGCCCGCGCCGCTCGCCCACGCCCCCGTCGACCTGTCGCCCGTCGGCACCTGGATCGAGCGCGTCCCGACGCTGGAGCTGGACGGGCACCGGCCGGCGGGCAAGGAACTGGCCCAGCGGCTGGCGTCGTTCTGGCTCCCCGACCAGGTCGTGCTGTACGTGGGTTCCACCGCCGAGGTGATCGGCCGCCGCGTCGACGAGCTGGTGCGGACGCCACTCGGCGACGCCGCGCCGCATGCCGGCGGCGGGTGGCTCAAGACGCTCCGCGGCCTGGACCAGGCGCGCGTCTGGTGGGCGGAGACCGACGCCCCCGAGGAGTACGCGGATGCGCTCCTCGCCGCGTTCGCGCAGGCCGTCGACCCGGCCTCGGCAGCCGCCCTGCACGACCCGACGGTGGTGGTGCCCTTCGCCAACATGGCGACGCCCACCGGCCTTCCCAAGGATCACGGCATCACGGGCGACCTGCTGGATCCGCCGGTCGCCGCGCCGCGGGCCGCGCCGCGCCGGGTGGTGACCCTTCCACCGGGCAACGCGGTCTCGAGCGAGCTCGGGATGGCGCCGAGGACCCGCGCCACCGGCGGGACGCGGCGAGGGCCGGGGGGCGCGAAGGGTTCGACTGCCGGCGCCGCGTCATCGTCGATCGAGCCACGGCGCCGCGGCGCGACGTCTCCCACGGCGGCCCAGCGGCGCGCCGCGGCTCCACCGCCGCCATCCCGGCAGCCCGCGGCCGTCCACGTCACGGCCGAGGGTCTCCTGAGCCTGCGCGAGGAACTCGACGATCTCGTCCGCGTCCGGCGCCCCGAGATCATCGCTCGCGTCCGGGCCGCGCGGGAGCTGGGCGACCTGAGCGAGAACGCCGACTACGAGGCCGCGCGCAAGGAGCAGTCGTTCGCCGAGGGCCGCATCGCGCAGCTCGAATCAATGATCCGCCACGCCACCATCATCCAGGCCCCCTCGGGCGGAGACGAGGTGGTGCTCGGCTCCACGGTGCTGGTCGAGTCGCCCGACGGCGAGGAGACCTACACGATCGTCGGGTCGAGCGAAGCCCGGCCTGCCGAGGGCCGCATCTCGAACACGTCGCCGATCGGCCTGGCCCTGCTCGGCCACCACGCCGGGGATGACGTGGTGGTACGCGCGCCGGTCGGCGAGCTGCACTACCGGATCGTCGAGCTGCGCTGACCTCGGGCCGCGCTACCCGGCACCGGACCCTCGCAACGCAACGGGAGGAGCCCGCCATGACCCGAGTCCTGCTGCGCGACGGAGCGCTCGCCGACGGCCGGTCGCCGGAGCTGCGGCTCGGCGTCAGCGTCCTGGTCGAGGACGGCGTGATCCGCTGGATGCGGCCCGCCGACGCGGAGGAGGACCCGGGACCGGCCGACGGCCTCGAGATCATCGACGCGAGCGGGAGCTCGATCGTCCCCGGCATGGTCGACTCCCACAGCCACCTCACGATGCCCGGCGGCGCGCACTGGATCGACCGGGGCCTGGACCAGGCCGGCACGCTGCTGGCGGTCGCCGAGCGGAACGCGCGGCTGCTGACGCAGGCCGGTGTGCGGTGGGCCCGTGACGTGGGCGCCCCGGTCGCGGTGGACCCCGTCGACGGGCGCCGGCGCGCGCTGAGCCTCGGGGTGCGCGACCGCTGGCGCGGGCGGCGAGGGTACCCCGAGATCCGCGCGGCGGGCACGTGGGTGACCCGTGCCGGCACGCTTCCGGCCGGCCTGGGCGTCGACGCGCACGACGGCGACGAGCTGCTGGCACTGGCGCTCGGGCAGCTCGACGACGGCGCCGACCTGGTGAAGCTCTACATGGACGGCCCGGATCCGGCAACGCCCCCGTGGTCGGCGAACGAGGTGCGACGGGTGGTCGAGGCCGTGCACGGAAGAGGCGCCCGCGTGACGGCACACACGACGCACCTGGACGGGGCGCGAACCTGCGCGGACGCCGGCGTCGACGCGATCGAGCACGGGTTCGAGCTCGACGCGGACCTCGCCGCGACCATGGCCCGGCAGGGCATGTACGTCGTGGCGACCCTC
>JAJYEB010000093.1 GCA_021790375.1 Chloroflexota bacterium
GGCTTCTCGTAGTGCTCGCGGCGTCGAGCCTCTGCGAGGATCCCGCTCTGCTGGATCTTCTTGTTGAAGCGGCGGAGCGCGCTCTCGAAGGTCTCGTTCTCCCCGACGCGGACTTCAGCCAATCCGGTTTCACCTCCCCTGGCAGGGACTTGCCTCGACACGCCGTCCGGTGCCAGGCGGACACGAGCGTGCGCGCGGGCAGGTTCAGGCGCCGCGCGAGGGCCGGCCGAGCATAGCCGAGCGGCGATGGGTGGTCAACCTCGAGACGGCCGTTCACACCTCGAGACGGCCGTCTTGTGAACGGCCAGCGACACCTCGAGACGGCCGATCGCGGACGGACGCGGGCCGGGGGCCCGGCAGTCCCGGGCTCCCCGGGAGCCCCGGGTTCCGGGGAGCCGTAGACTCCGGCCGTGTCGCCATCGCACTCCGACGTCGCCACGTTCACGTCCCTGCTGAACATCCTGGATGACGCGCTGGCGCGCCGTCCCGCGAAACCGGCCCTGGGGCTGCGCGGGGACGACGGCGTGGCGTGGCACTGGACGTACCGGGAGCTGGACCGGCGATCGAAACTGGCGGCGTTCCGGCTGCGCGCCCTCGGACTCCAGCCCGGCGATCGCCTCATCACGTGGAGCCCGTCGAGCCCCGAGCTGCCGGCGGTCTACTTCGGCGCGATGCGCGCCCGGCTGATCGTGGTGCCGCTCGACCTGCGGATGGCGCCGGATACGGTGGCCCGCATCGTCGCCCGCTCGGGGGCCCGGTTCGCGGTGCTGGGCACCGGCCGCGATGCACCGGATCCGCACGGCTCGGGCCTGGGCGATCTTCCGCTGACGACCACGGCCGCCCTGACCGCCGACCCGGCCGGCGATCCAGGGGCCGATGTCGCAGCCGAGCCGGCACCCGCCGACCACACCGGGGGCCCGACCGCCGGTCCGATCGTCCCGACCCGGCTTCCACCCGACTGGGAGGCCCAGGTGGAGGCCTGGGAGCGCCCGACGCGGGAGGACCTGTTCGAGGTCGTGTTCACGTCGGGAACCACCGGCGTGCCCAAGGGCGTGATGCTCACCCACGGCGCGATCCTCTCGTCGATCGACGCGTTCGGCCTGGTGATCCCGCCCCTGGAGCATCGCGTCGTGTCGCTCCTGCCGCTGTCGCACCTGATGGAGCAGGCGGCCGCCCTCTTCTACGCCACGCTGGTCGGCGCCGACATCCTCTACATCCGCTCGCGCAACCCGCGGATCATCTTCGAGGCAATCCGCGACCATCGCGTCACCACGCTCCTGGTGGTGCCGGCGGTGCTGGAGCTGTTCTGGACGGCCCTGCTGCGCGAGGTGGACCGGCGCGGGCAGCGGGCGCGGTTCGAGCGTGCCAGGCGAATCGGACGACACCTGCCCTACGCCCTGCGCCGCATGCTCTTCCGGAGCGTCCACCGCCAGTTCGGCGGCGGCCTGCGGCTCGCCGTCACCGCGGGCGCCTATCTGCCCCCCGGGCTGCAGCAGGGGTGGGAGGACCTCGGCGTCGTCGTGCTGCAGGGCTACGGAGCGACCGAATGCGGGATCGTGGCCTGCTGCACGCCCCGGGACCATGCACCCGGGACCGTGGGGCGCGTTCCATCGCCCTCGCCCATCCGGGTCGCGCTCGCGGACGACGGCGAGATCGTGGTCGGGGGTCCCACGCTCCTCTCCGGCTACTGGGGCGACCCGGAGGCGTCCGCGGCGGCGGTCGACGCCGAGGGCCGGTACCACACCGGGGACGTGGCGCGCTTCGACGAGCGCGGGAACCTGGTACTGCTGGGGCGCACCCGGAACGTCATCGTGCTGCCCAACGGGTTCAACGTGTTCCCCGAGGACATCGAGAACGCGCTCCACGACGCCGGACTCCCGGAGACGGTCGTGCTGGAGACAGGACCAGGGCGCATCGAGGCGATCGTCCTGCCGCCGGAGCGCGCCGCGATGATGATGGCCCCCGACACGATCGCCCCCGCCCGCTTCGCCCCGGACGACGCAGCGCTCCGCGAGCGGATCGACGCGGCGGTCCGCGAGGCCAATGCCCGCCTGTCGATCAACCAGCGGCTCGCCGGCTGGCGCCTCTGGCCGGGCACCGACTTCCCGCGCACACACACCTTCAAGGTCCGCCGCGACGAGGTGCAGCGGTGGGCCGCCTCGGAGACGCCGCTGCCGCTCGTTCATTCCGAGCGGACGTAGCCGATCCTCCGAGCGCGCGTAGCGGATCCGCGGCAGCCGGCTCGTCCACTCCGAGCGCGCGTAGCGGATCCGCGGCAGCCGGCAGGGTCGGGTGGATCCAGCCCGCGACGGCGCTCGCCGGCCATGGAGAACCCGGGACCGCCGATATCCCCTGCAGCATTCCCGCAGCGGATTGCCGGCCCGTGGCCGTCGATTTGGATGCTGCCGAGGGAGCGGCCGAGCGCCCATGACGAGGTCCTGACAGCCGCCCCAGCACGATCCGCGCCCGCCTGGAGTTCGGGAACCGGCCGGTCGCGCAACCGGCGCGGCACCCGGGAAAGCCAGACCGCAGCCAATCGCCGCCGGCATCGCTGTGGGGGATATTGGGACCCTGAGGGCCCACCGCTCGCGACTCGCGGGGGCCGCGGCCCGTCCCCGCTCGCGCCGTGCCATGCCGGAGCCGCGGCCGTGCCCACCTGCGCCGTGCCGTCCCGTGCCGGAGCCGCGGCCGTGCCCACCTGCGCCGTGCCCACCGCTCGCGCCGGGGCCGTGCCCACCGGGGCCGTGGGCGAGCGACAGGCCCGCGTGCCGCCGCCAGACGCCTGCGCGACCCGCCTACCGCACCACCGGGAACGCCTGCCCGAACGACCGCAGCACGGCGAGTGCCGACGCGGCCGCTGCCGGATCCGCGCTCGCCCCGGGCGAGTACCAGCCGAAGAGGACCGCCGAGCCGTAGAGCTGCACGGCAAACTGCGCGTCCGTCGGGAAGTTCGTCTCGCCGAAGCCACTCTCCAGGTAGCGCTGCATCGACGCCGCCAGCCCCTGCGCCACCGCCGGATCGGACCCGTCGTAGATCACCACGTAACCGGCGCCGGGATCCTTCGGGAGCACCACCTGGTAGACCGTCCGGGGCACGGAGATCAGCTCCGGCGGTTCGGACGGCCGGTAGGGAGTGATCGCCCGGATGAACCCGAAATCGGCCCGGCGGTACGCGGCCTCGAGCGCACCGGCTGCCTGCGCGACCACGGCGGGGGCGGAGGGCTGCGCGACCGCCGCGGCCGCGGGACTGGATCCGGACGTCACCGGCACGCATCCGGCGAGGGTGGCCGCCAGTACGACCGCCGGCGCCGCACGCAGCACGCCTCTCAGCCCGGCACGAACGGCGCGACCACTGCCCGGCTCCCGCATCGGCTACCCGGGCGGCCAGGTCATGAAGCGACGGCCGAACACGTGGAAATGCAGGTGATCGACCGTCTGCCCACCGTCACGGCCGGCGTTCGACACGACGCGGAACCCCGACTCGGCGATGCCGTCCCGCCTGGCCACCTCGCGGATCACGGCGAACATGCGCCCCAGGAGTGGCGTGTCCTCGTCGCCGAGATCCATCAGCGAGACGAAATGCCGCCGGGGGATCACCAGGACGTGGATGGGGGCGCGGGGCGCGATGTCGCGGAACGCCATGACCTCGTCGTCCGAGTACACGACGTTCGCGGGAATCTCGCCGGCGGCGATCCGGCAGAACAGGCAGTCACCGTCGGCCACGCTGGTCCCCTCCGTTGGCTCGGTCGTCCGGCGTATGGTGCCACCGATGCGCCGGCGGGACCCGCGCCGGGCATGCGCCGGCCGGATGCCGGGCACGGTGAGCCGCGCGGCAGGGCCGCGCGCCAGTGCCGCGTACCGGGGCCGTGTGCCGAAGGTGACGCGCCCGTTCAGGCGCGGAGGTCGATCTCCGCGCGCACCAGGCCCGTGCCGGGCATCTCCCGGAGCACGAAGCCGACCTTCTCGGCGGTGTGCTGCATGCCGACGTTGTCGGTCAGCATCTCCGCGCAGATCCAGTCGAGCCCCTCGTCCCGGCCGATCTGGACCATCCGCCGCAGCAGCTCGGTGCCCAGCCCCGTCCTCTGGCAGCAGTCGGCGACGACGATCGCGAACTCGGCCCCGTTGGCCGCATGCCGCTTGGTCAGGCGCCCGACGGCCACCAGCTCCCGCTCCCCGTCCGCGGGCACGCGCTCCGCGACCAGCGCGATCTCGCGGTCGTAGTCGTTGAAGCAGGCCCGCACCAGCCGCTCGTGTGCCGTCCGTTCGGCGAGGCCGAGATCGCGCAGGTACCGACCGTAGACGGTGCGCTCCGACAGGCTCTGGTGGAAGCGGACCATCATCGGCTCGTCCTCGGGCCGGATGGGCCGGATCATCAGCACCGACCCGTCGGCCGCGGTCCAGGGGCCCATGTACTGCCGCGGGTAGGGGCGGATCGCCAGCCGCGGCAGCTGCTCGACGGCCAGATCGGGTTCGTGGAGCACCACGCGGGCGTCCAGGGCGATGAGCCGCTCGGGCGACGCCAGCAGCGGGTTGATGTCGATCTCCTTGATCCACGGCTGCTCCACCACCAGCTGGGCGAAGTGGACCAGGAGCGCCTCCAGCGCGTCCGTGTCGATGGGCTGGCGCCCGCGGATCCCCGAGAACGCGCCGTGGATCTTCGTGCGCTCGATCATGCGCCGGGCGAGCGTCGTGTTGAGCGGGGGCAGCGCCAGGGCCCGGTCCCGGAACAGCTCCACCAGCTGGCCGCCCAGCCCGAACAGGAGCACCGGACCGAACTGGGCATCCACGCTGCTGCCGATGATCAGCTCGTAGCCGGAGTAGTTGATCATGGGCTGGACGGTGACGCCCTCGAAATGCTCGGCGCCCCGCCGCTGTGCCACGGCGCCCTGGATCGCGCGATACGCCTCGCGGACCGCGCCGGCGTCGACGAGGTTGAGCTGCACGCCACCGACGTCGGTCTTGTGGGTGATCGTGTGCGAATGGAGCTTCAGGACCACCGGGTAGCCGATCGCCTCGGCGGCCGCCACGGCCTCCTCCTCGGTCGGCGCGATGCGCGTCTCCGTGATGGGGATCGCGTACGCGGAGAGCACCTGCTTCGACTCGAACTCGGTGAGCAGCGTGCGGCGCTCCCGCCGGGCGGACTCGATGACATCGCGCGCGAGGGTCCGGTTGACCGCGCTGGCCTCATCGTCCGGCATGGCCGGCGTCTCGTACAGCGCGCGGAGCCCGTCGCTGTAGCGCCACATGTAGTTGAACATCTCGACCGCGGTGTCCGGGTAGGGGAAGGTGGGGATCCCCGCCCCCCGCAGGATCGCCGTCCCGGCCTCGATGTCAGCGCCGCCCATCCAGCTCGCCAGCACCGGCTTGCCCTCGATGTGCGCGAAGGGCGCCAGCAGCTCGGCGGTCCGGGTCGGGTCGGTCATGGCCTGTGGCGTGAGGACGACCAGCAGGCCGTCGCTGCCCGGGTCACGGGCGGCGATCTCCAGTGCGGACGCATACCGCTCGGGCGGCGCGTCGCCGATGATGTCGACCGGGTTGTTGTGGCTCCACGGCGCGGGCAGGATCGCGTTGAAGGCCTCGGTGGCCTCGGGCGTGAGCTCGCTGAGCTGCCCGCCGCCGCCGATCAGGGCGTCGGTGGCGAGCACACCCGGGCCGCCGGCGTTCGTCACGATGGTCAGCCGCCGCCCCTTCGGCCGCGGCTGCTTCGCCAGCACGTCGGCGATGGCGAACAGGTCCTGGATGGCATCCACCCGCAGCACGCCCACGCGGCGGAACGCCGCATCGAGCACCTCGTCGCTGCCGGTCAGCGACCCCGTGTGCGAGGCTGCGGCCTTGGCCGCCTGCGCCGTGCGCCCGGGCTTGATCACGATGATCGGCTTCGTGAGCGCGACCTCGCGCGCGGCGGAGAGGAAGGCGCGCGCGTCGCCCACCGTCTCCATGTAGATCACGATGCTGCCGGTGTTGGGGTCGTCGCCCAGGTGGTAGATGACGTCGCCCCACCCGACGTCGAGCATGGAGCCGAGCGAGACGACCGAGCTGAAGCCCACCTGCTCGCGCATGCTCCAGTCGAGGATGGCGGTCAGCAGCGCGCCGCTCTGGCTGATCAGGCCCACCGAACCGGGACGCGCGATGCCGGCGGCGAACGTCGCATTGAGGCCGCCCACCGGGTTCATGACCCCGAGGCAGTTGGGGCCGATGACGCGGATACCGCCCTGCCGCGCCCGCTCCAGGACCTGCCGCTCCAGCTCCTCGCCGGCGGGGCCCGTCTCCTTGAAGCCGGCCGAGATGACGATGGCGCCCTTCACACCGGCGGCGACGCATTCGTCCATGACGCCCGGGACCGTCTGCGGCGGGGTGACGATCACGGCCAGCTCGACGGGATCGGGCACAGCCGCCAGGCTCGGGTACGCCTTCAGCCCCAGGATGTTCGGGCGTTTCGGGTTGATGGGAAAGACGGTGCCGCCGAACGGGCTGCTGATCAGGTTCCAGAGGACCGTCCGGCCCACGCTGCCCGCCTTCTCCGTGGCACCGATCACGGCGACCGACCGGGGCAGGAACAGCGCGTCGAGTGGCCGGCGCCCGTAGCCGAGCACGTCGCTGGCCTTGTCCACTGCCGTCCCGGCGCCGAACTCGCCGGCCATCACGTCAACCATCACCCACCCCTGGAGGAGCTGAACGCGCGCGGCCGGTCGGCCGCACGCCATGCCATCACGACGTTCGCACCGCCGCCAAGAGTGCCCCGGCCGGCGCTCGGCCGATGAGCGCCCAACGTCCCCTTCCGGTGTGCCATAGGGCCGGAAGCACGGCGTGGTGCAGGCGGGGCTGCGTCAGTCGATCCGCTCGGCCTCCAGCGCGACCCAGTCGGCTTCGTCCCGGCGACCGACCACGTGGAAGCCGGCCGCGGCAAAGGCGCGCCGGACCTCCGGCTCGCGGTCCGCGATGATCCCGCTCGCGAGCAGGCGCCCGCCCGATCCGGCGCTTCCGTCCCCGGCTCGCACCTCCGCGAACAGCCCGGCCGCCAGCGGGACCAGGATCGAGGCAACGAGGTTCGCGAGCACGAGGTCGAAGGGTCCCTCGCCGGTGGGCACGGATCCCCGGCGGGCCACGATCCGCCGGGCGAGCCGGTTGCGCCTGGCGTTGTGCCGCGTGGCCTCCACGGCCAGCGGATCGGTGTCCACCGCCAGCACCGAGGCGGCCCCCAGCCGGGCGGCGCCCAGCG
>JAJYEB010000094.1 GCA_021790375.1 Chloroflexota bacterium
GCCGCTCGCGCTCGAGCATGTTGAGGAAGTCGGTGTTCCCCCCGAAGTTCAGCTGGTACGTCCGATCCAGCTTGACGCCGCGGTCCATGAAGAGGCGGGTCATCACGCGGTGGCTGATGGTGGCGCCGACCTGGCTCTTGACGTCATCGCCGATGATCGGCAGGCCCGCCTCTGCGAACCGGCGCTGCCAGTACGGCTCGCGGCCGATGAAGACCGGGATGCAGTTGACGACCGCCACGCCCGCGCTCAGCGCCTGCTCGACGTACCACTTGGTGGCCTCCTCGGAGCCGACCGGGAGGTAGTTGATGACGACGTCGACCTCGCGCTCCCGCAGGATGCCGGTGATGTCGGCGGTCGGTCCGGGCGCCTTTTCGATGATCTGGCTCAGGTACTTGCCCAGCCCGTCGTGGGTCATCCCGCGCTCGACCGGCACGTCCAGCTTCGGGACCTGCTGGAAGACGTAGGTGTTGTTGGGCTTGGCGTAGATCGCCTCGGAGAGGTCCTTGCCGACCTTGTTCTTGTCGATGTCGAACGCCGCGACGAACTCGATGTCCCGGATGTGGTAGCCGCCCAGGTCGACGTGCATGATCCCGGGGATGAAATCGCCGGGCTCCGCGTTCTCGTAGTAGTAGCGGCCCTGGACCAGGCTGCTGGCGCAGTTGCCCACGCCGATGATCGCGACGCGGATCTTGCCGTCGTTGCGCCTGGACCGGGGTGCGTGGCCGTTCCCCTCCGGGGAACTGGCCGAGAGCTTCGTGGTGTCGTCCACCTGTACCTACTCCTCCGCTTGGCGCGCCTGCGCGCGTACATGCCAGATCCGCTGGAGCACCGTGATCGTGCTCAGGATGAACAGGATTCCGAGCGTGGCGGCCAGCCAGGGCTGGCCGCTGCCCATGGCGAGCACGCCGCCACCGGGGAGGGCCAGGGTGCCGCCCGCCGATCCGGCCGGCACGGCGATCCCCCCGGCCAGGCCGGTCGCGATGAGGCCGAGGCCCATGACAACGACGCGTTCGGCCCTCGGCGCCACGCCCACGTCGCCGCCGAACCCGAGCCCCTCGGCCCGGGCCCGCGTGTAGCTCACCAGGAAGGCCGCGACCATGGCGAGGGCGGCCAGTGCCGGCAGCGCCCGGTCGGCCACCGACGCGGTGCCGGCCACGATGCCGGCGTACAGGACGCCCTCCCCGGCGCGATCGAGGGTGCTGTCGAGGAACGCGCCGAACCGCGAGACCCGGCCCGTCGCGCGCGCGAGGCCGCCATCCAGCATGTCGAACGCGGCGAACAGCAGGCCCACGATCCCGGCCGTCACCCACTGGCCCGTTGCGGCCAGCCAGGCCGCCACGCACACGCCGGCGAAGCCGACCACGGTCAGCCCGTTGGGCGTGAGGCCCGCGCGACCCAGCGCCAGCGCGAACGGCACGGCCAGCGCCTTGATCCGGGCCCTCGTCGACGGGGAGACCAGCGAGTGCTCGGTCACGAGATCGCCGCCGTGCCCGGTGCTGGGGTGAAGAGCTCGTCCTGCCGGCGCTCGAACCGCTCGAACACGTCGTGCCGGAGCGAGCAGATCACCTCGCGCCCGACCCGCCGGGTCTCCACCAGCCCGGCCGCCCGAAGCGTCCGCAGGTGCCAGGAGACGAGCGGCTGGGAGAGGTCGACCAGCTCCACCAGGTCGGTCACCGTGGCAGGGGCCTCGGCGAGCCGCCGGACGATGCGCAGGCGGGTGACGTCGGCCAGCGCCTTGTAGAACGCGCGCAGTTCGCGCAGGTCCTCGGGCGCTGCGGCGATGGTGGCGATGGTCGAGCGGATGCGAGCCGGGGAGGGCGTCTGGGGGCCTCACGTGAGCAGGACTTTATATAAAGTCCTGCTGATGCTACCACGCGTCCGGGCGCCGTCAAGCGGACGGCGAGCTCCCAGGACAACCGTGCAGTAGCCGTCTTGGCCGCCGATACGGAGTGAGCCGGGTTGCCATGTGGCCGACGGCGTTCACAGGGCCTCAGCGGCCGTCAGTCCTGCGCAGGCGTTCCAGCTCCCGGCGGAGGCGCTTGCTCGGCCGGCCCTCGCCCCGGACAGCCATGATCCCCGGCCGGACTTCCGTCACCACCGGAGGCGGGCTGTGGTCCACGTAGCACGTCACGGCGACGGGGGCGCCGACACGCGACTCGATCGGCCGCACGACCTCGACGATGCGCTCGCGCGCGGCGATCAGCGCGTCGACCCGATCGCCGGCCCGGACCTTCGTCGAAGGCTTCGCGGCGTTCCCGTTCACGCGGACGTGGCCGCCGTCGCACAGCTGCGTCGCCGCCGGGCGCGTCTTCACGAGGCGCACCGCGCAGAGCCAGCGGTCGATACGGGTCTCGTCGGTCGCGCGATCAGCCATGCCCCCTAGGATCGCACGGGTCGAGTGCGCGATGCTCCGGGCCTGGGTGGGCCCAACGGGCCCGTGGCTCTCACGCGCATGTCCCGGGAGCGAGCGGCCCACCGCGGCCTGTCGGCGGGGCGCTCAAGCCCTGAGCAGACTCCAGGAGCGAGTCGGCATCCGCGGGCCCGCTTCACTTGAGCGGGACTTCATAGCAAGTCCTGGTGATGCCAGCACCCGGCGTCAAGACCCGCCCTGCGCTTGCGAGTGGGCTCGAGGCATCACTCGACCGTGGTCACGCTTGCCTCTTGAAGGGGATGGGCCGACCATCAGGGCAGGTCGGCGGCCGACATTGATGCCGACCCTTGGCGGACAGAGGAGCGAGGTGGGCAGACTGATGATCCTCCCCAGGATCCGGGATCCTCGGTTCATCACTGTGCGTCGCGGCGGCAGCCTCCAGGACGACGATCATCACCGACTCGCGATGTGGGCGGCCGACTGCGCGGAGCACGTGCTGGAACACTTCGAGCAGACACGGCCCGAGGACGGCCGTCCGCGACGCGCGATCGATCTCGGGCGCGCCTGGGCGCGGGGTGAGATCACGTGGTGGGAGGCCCGCACGGCGGCCGGCCATGCAAACGCAGCGGCCAGAGAGCTGCAGGGAGCAGCGCGGTATGCGGCGTACGCCGCCGGCCAGGCCGCGGCGGTGGGCCACGTGGCGGCACACGAGCTCGGTGCCGCGGCCTTCGCGATCAGGGCAGCGCGCGCGGCTGCGCCCCAGGACGGGCGCGAAGAGGCCGGCCGCACGGAGTGCCGGTGGCAGCGTGCTCAGCTCGCCCCCGCGATCCGGGATCTCGTGCTCGACGACCAGCGGTTGCGCAACGACCTGTGCTGGTTCGTGTTCGATTGCTGGTCGGGCGGGACCTCGATGGCGCACCTCGTGCACCCGGGTGGGCGCCACGTGCGCCCGGGTGGGCGCCACTTGCGTGGTCCCCTTACCCTGCGGTGCATGGCACGCTACGTCGTCGATGCCCCAACCCTGCTGCACATCGTGTCGAGCGACGTGCAGATCCACCCCGATCACCAGCTCGTCGCTCCCAATGCCGTTCGATCGGAGGCGCTGTCGCTGTTGTACGGACAGGTGCGCCGAGGTGAGCTCAGCGAGGACGAGGCGTTGCGGCTGCACGAGCGGCTGACCGAGGTGAAGATGCGGCTGCTGGGCGACCGGGTGTCACGACGCACGGCATGGCGCATCGCGCGTGAACACCGATGGGACGCCATCGGGGATGCCGAATACCTTGCGGTGGCCAGGTTGCAGGCGGACGCGCTCATCACGATCGACGCGCCCCTGGCTCACCGGGCGGAGGGCATCGTGCCCCTGGCGTCACTGGACGCGCTGACCGCAGCGCAGTAGGCCGACGGCCCCGGCCGCGATCCACGCCGACAGGACCGGCGGATCCAGCCGCCTCTGACGCCTCCATCGAGCGGAAGCCCGACGGATCCATGCCCACCGGAGCCATGCCCAGGATCACCCTAAGATCCGCATCGTCGGTCACGGCGACATCGGGCAGGGGGACAGACGATGGACCAGGCGACCCTCACCAGCTGGCACGACTTCTACCTCACGATGGGCACGGCCTCGGCCAGCCTTATCGGGTTGCTGTTCGTGGCCCTGTCACTCAACCTCGACGCGGTCATGGGCGATTCGCGGGACGACCTCCGGGCGTTCGCGGAGCAGGCGTTCAACAGCTTCTCGGCCGTCCTGCTCATCGCCGTCTGCTTCCTCATCCCACAGAACAACCCCGATGACCTGGGTGTCGTCTACCTGCTGCTGGCGATCATCGGCGGCTACCGCATGCTGCGGCGCGCTCCCACGGTCTGGCGAGGCAGGCAGCGGGATCGACTCGGCCGGATCGCGTTCTGGCGCGTGGTACTTCCAGCCGTGGCCGTCCTCGGGCTTGCCGCCTCCGGTCTCGGGCTCCTGTACGGCCAGCCCAGCGCGCTGTACTGGCTCGTGGCCGTGATCCTGGGCTTCCTGATGTCGGCCGCCCGCAGCTCGTGGGACCTGCTCGTCAGGGTCGGCGAGGAGCGACGGGCAGTGCACGGTGCCGGATGACCCGCCCGGAACCATGCCGCGGCCGGCGCCGGGCGGGCCAGCGTGTGACGGGTGCCGGGCGGCCTCAAGTCTGCGAAGATCGGTCGATGGAGGCGGCGACCGCGATGAACACCCCATGCCGCACGACGAGCCGGCGGGGCGATGTCGCGGACGTGCACGCGTGACGCGGCGGGCGCTCGTCCTGTTCGGCCTGATGTCCCTGATCTGGGGCATCCCGTACCTGTTCATCCGCATCGCGGTCGCCGAGATCTCGCCGGCCGCCCTGGTCTTCGCGCGGACCGGGATCGCGGCCCTGATCCTGCTTCCGATCGCGCTGCTGCGCATCGACCTGCGGCCGGTGCTCGCGCGCTGGCGCTGGGTGGTGGCCTTCGCCGCGGCCGAGGTCGGCGTGCCCTGGGTGCTCCTGGCGTCCGCGGAGCAGCGGGTCACGAGCTCCCTGGCCGGGCTGCTGGTGGCTGGGGTGCCGCTCGTCGGCATCGTCATCGCCGCAGCCACGCGTGGCCGCGACCGCGTCGGTGGCGCCGGGCTTCTCGGCCTGCTGCTCGGACTGGCCGGGGTCGCGGCGATCGTGGGCGTCGACATCGACGCCTCGAACAGGATCGCCCTGCTGGAGATGGCCGTGGTCATCGTCGGCTACGCGGCCGGACCGGCGATCCTGTCGCGCCGGCTTGCGGGGTTGCCGTCGGTGGGGGTGATGGCCCTGTCGCTCTCGCTCTGCGCGGTGGTATACGCGCCGGTCGCGTTCGTTCAGCGACCGCCCGAGGTGCCGGACACGCGGGTCCTGGTGGCGATCGCCATCCTCGGCGTCGTGTGCACGGCGCTCGCGTTCCTGCTGTTCTCGGCGCTCGTCGACGAGATCGGCCCGGTCCGCGCGACCGTGATCACCTACATCAACCCGGCCGTGGCGGCGCTGCTCGGTGCCCTGGTGCTGGACGAACAGCTGACCGCGATCATGGGTGTCGGCTTCGGGCTGGTGATCCTGGGCTCGGCGCTGGCCACCCGGACGCCGGCGGCGAGGGAGGACGAATCACCGGGGCTGGTGGACGAGCGCCGACCGTCCGGGGCCGAGGCGGACGAGTCGCCGGCGTAGCCGATCGCTTCGCGAGGAGGGGGCCGGGTTCCCACGATCGCTCCGCCCGGGCGGGCCCCATCGGGCGTCCCGCGACCCCTCGACTTGACGTGGCGGGCCACGAGGGCACAAGGTGCACGGGGATGCCCCCGAGGAGGATCGCCGTCATGCTTCGACCCACCCGCGCGTCCGTTCGGGGGATCGCCCCGCTAGCCCGCCGCACTGCCACCCTGGCCACGGGCCTGGTGCTGCTCGGCCTGCTGGTCGCGGTCCCCGGCGGAGGCCCCGCCGGCATCGTCGGCCCCGCGCCCGTCCGTGCCGCGTCGGTCTGCACCGGCTGGACCAGCGACAGCGTCCCGCCCGCCACGATCCGGGTGCTGCGCACGGTCGGGC
This sequence comes from Chloroflexota bacterium, assembly GCA_021790375.1. GTDB lineage: Bacteria > Chloroflexota > Limnocylindria > Limnocylindrales > CSP1-4 > JAJYNJ01. Next base: position 5,932 of record JAJYEB010000094.1, read on the forward strand.
CGGCGGCGGGCACGGTCCAGGTGGTGCCGTTCCACGACTACGTGACGGTGGTGATGGCCGCCGAGTGGGGCCCCTCGGATCCACCGGAGGCACTCAAGGCCGGCGCGGTGGCGGTCAAGCAGTACGGCTGGTACCGGGCCATGTACTGGCGGGGCGGCACCGCGGCCGACGGGTCCTGCTACGACGTGGTCGATTCCCCGATCGACCAGGTCTACTGGCCCGAGGCGAAGACGCCCTCGGCATCCGAGATCAGCGCGGTGGACGCCACCTGGGGGATCAGCGTCCTCAAGTCCGGCAGCCTGTTCGCCACCCACTACACGGCCGGCAGCAGCGTCGCCTGCGGCGCGAACGCCGACGGATGGCATCTCTACCAGATCAGCGCGATGCACTGCGCCGAGGGCGGCATGGCCGCCGCGACGATCCTCCAGACCTACTACGACCCCGGCGCCCAGGTGGTGGGGGCGGCCGGTTCCGACACGCTTCGCTTCACGTCCCAGCCGGCAACCGGCACGGCCGGTGCCCCCTTCGCGGTGCCGCCGGTCGTGACGGTGGTGGATCCCTCGGGCGCGCCGGTGACCAGCGGGCCGGGCAGCACCACGGCGGTGACGCTCGCCCTCGCCGCGTCGACCGGTGCTGCTGCCCTGAGCTGCCCGGGGGGGCTGACCGTGACCGCGATCGCGGGAGTCGCCACGTGGCCCGGCTGCAGCATCAACGTGCCGGGGCCGGGCTACGTCCTGGTGGCCACCGCCACCGGCCCGGCCCCCGTCAGTTCGGCCCCCGTGCCCGTGGGCGTCGCGCCGGCCACCCTCTCGCTCGACGTGGCGGCCCCCATCGTGACCTGGGGCGGCACGGTCACGGTGACCGCCCACCTGGCGGCCCCCGCCGGCGGGGGGAGTGTGGCGGGGCGTCCGGTCCAGGTCCAGAACTCGGTTGACGGGCAGACCTGGAGCACGGCGGCCAGCCTGGTCACGGATGCCACGGGGACGGTGACCCTGGCGTTCCGCCCGGCCACCAACCTGCACGTCCGTGCCGTGTTCGACGGCGCGCCGGACCTCGGTCCCGCCACCAGCCCGGACCAGCGGGTGCTGGTGCGCCAGCTGGCGCTGTTGCGGCCCGACAACCACGGCCTGGTACGGCCGCTCGCGCGGGGCACGGTGGTCACCTTCACGACGCTGGTGCGGCCGGCCCGGTCCGACCTGCCTGCCGGGCGGGTGCTCTACCGCGTGTCCCGCCTGGTGGGCCGCACCTGGGTCACGCAGCGGG
>JAJYEB010000095.1 GCA_021790375.1 Chloroflexota bacterium
TGGCCCGTCTCGCGGCGGACCAGCGCGCGGCGGCGACCGCTCCGCCCGGTCCGGTGCTGTGCGTCGCCCCGGCCGGGAGCGGGAAGACGACGACACTGGTCGCGCGGGTGGCCTGGCTCGTCGAGACGGGGACGTCGCCCGAGGCGATCTGCGCAGTCACGTTCAACAAACGCGCGGCCGACGAACTCGGCGAACGCGTCGCGGCGGCGCTCGAACCGCTCGGCCATCCACCCGACACGATTCGCGTCCGGACCTTCCACGCGCTGGCACGCGAGATCCTCAAGGATGCCGGCCGGCCCGTCGAGCCGCTCGTGGACCGGCGGGCCCTGCTGCGAGAGCTCGAGGGGGAGCTCTCGCCGGCCGATCTCCAGCGGCTCGACGATGGGTTCTCACGCCTCAAGCTCGACCTGTCGGTCGACACCGCGCGGATGGCCGACGAAGTCCGGGCCGCCGAGGCCCGGGGCGAGCCCGCCGGACCCGTGGTGCAGGCGTTCCTGCGGTATGAATCCGCGCTCGGCGAGAAGGGCGCGCTGGACTTCGACGACCTGGTCCGGCGCGCACTGGTCGCGCTGGCGGCCGACCCGGTCCTGCTCACCCGCTGGCGTCGCCGCTGCGCCCAGCTGCTGGTGGACGAGGTGCAGGACGTGGACCGCAGCCAGCTTCGGCTCGCCCTGCTCCTGGCCGCCCCGGCCAACCACGTGTTCCTGGTGGGGGACGACGACCAGACCATCTACGCCTGGCGCCTGGCGGACGTGCGCCGCGTCCTGGACCTCGCCGCCTCCCTTCCCGGCCTGCGGCGCGTCGACCTGGTGACCAATTACCGCTGCCCGCCGTCGGTCGTCGCCCGGGCCGTCCGGCTGGTGGAGCACAATCACGAGCGCTTCGCCAAGACGATCCGCGCGGGACCGTCGGCAAGCGGTCGGCTGTTCCTCGCGCCGGACCCCGGCGACGACGTCGCGCGTGCCCGGCGCCTGTTCCGCGAGTGGCACGCACCGGATGGCGAGACGCGCGCCATCCTGGCCAGGACCAACGCGGAACTCGCGCCGTACGCGGCGGTCGCGCTCGAGTGCGGGATTCCGTACCGCGCGGCCGACGACGGTCTGCTGCTGGACGACCCGTCCGTCGTCGAGCTGCTCGAGGCCGTTTCCGGACCGGGAGCCGCGCCACTGCTCGAACGTCTTCAGCTCGCGCGCGCCGCCTCCGGCCCGGACGGATCCCGCGCGGCCGCCGCTCTGCTCTCCTGGGCACCCGGCCACGCGGACGCGGCCGGGCTCGCGGCCGCCGTCGCCGAGGCGAGGAGACGCCGGACGGCCATCCGCCGGGACGACGCGCCGCTCCTGCTGGCCACGGCACACGGCACCAAGGGCCTCGAGTTCGATCACGTGGTGGTGGTCGGCCTGGACGAGGGGCGCTTCCCGAGCGCGCGGAGCGTCGAGGAGTCGGACGACCCCGAGCGGACCCTGGAAGAGGAGCGCCGGCTCGCCTACGTCGCGTGGACCCGGGCGCGCCGCTCGCTCACCCTCGTCTACGACCCGGACGCGCCGTCGCAGTTCCTGCGCGAGGCGTTCACGCAGGCCGAACTCACAGGCCCAGCACGTCCCGCACGGTCTTGAGCCCTTCCACCACGTTCGCGACGTGCTCCTCGAACGGCACCCCGAGCTCCTCGGCCCCCCTGACCAGCTGGTCGCGCGGCACCTGCCGGGCAAAGCCCTTGTCCCGCATCTTCTTCGTCACGGCCCGTGCATCGACCTCGTCCAGGCTGCGATTCGGCCGCACGTACGCCACCGCGATGACGAAGCCGCTCATCTCGTCGCAGGCGTACACGGTCTTCGCCAGCAGGCTGGTCCGGGGCACGCCGGTGTGGTCGCCGTGGCCGAGCACCGCCTCGACGAGATCGGCGGGATATCCGAGGCGGCGCAGCTCCTCCGCGCCCCGCATCGGGTGCGTGTCCGGGTAGCGCTCGTAGTCGAAATCGTGGAGCAGCCCGGCCGCCCGCCAGGTCTGCAGCTCATCGCCGGCGATCCCGAACCGTTGCTCGCCGTACCAGGCCACGCACGCCTCGACCGCCAGGCCGTGCCGCCGGAGCGCATCGCTCGGCGTCCACTCGCACAGGAGCGCCCAGGCGTCCTCGCGTGAGGGTCCGCTCACGCCGCCCTCACCCTGCTCACGCCGCCCTCACTCTGCGCGGCCCGCGCCGCGGCGCCGAGTCGGACCCGATGGCGTCCCCATGCTGCGCCAGGAAGCGGCCGTCACGGCGTCGGGATCGTCAGCTTCTCGCCGATCTTGAGCACGTTCGGATCCTTGAGCTGCGGGTTGGCGTCCTGCAGCGCCTTGAGCGTGATCTTGTGCCGCTGGGCGATGGCCCACAGCGTGTCGCCCTTCTTGACCGTGTACGTGGTGCCGCCGGTCGCCGGCGCCACGGACGGCACGGGGGTCGGTGTGGGGAGCGGCGCTGCCGACGGTACCGCGAAGGACGCGGCGGGCGCGACCGACGCCGGAGGTTGGCTCGGGGAGGCCGCCGACCCGCCGCATGCGGTCACCGTTGCCAGGAGCGCCACCGCAACCAGAGCCGCACGGACACGCATGGCTTCCCTCCGGCACCACCACGCCGCTCGATCCCGAGCTCGAGCGCTGCGCATCGACCAGTCTAGCCAGCGCGTCCAGCGTCGGCCACGTGTCCTGATCCCCCCGCGAATGCCTCAGGCGGCAGGGCTGCGCGCCCGACGTCCGAGCAGGAGCGGCACGCCAACCGCGACCGATCCGGCGGCCAGCAGGCCTCCCGCGGCCGAGAACACCGTGGCAAGCCCGCCGCCGACCAGCGCCCCGCCGATGGAAGGGCCCACGATCCCCGCCACGTAGAGCGGCAGGTACACCAGGTTCAGCGTCGCCGAGCGTCGCTCCGCGGAGACCTCGAGCGCAAGCAACCCGAACACCATCGCGCTGACGGCGGCCACGCACGCCGACCAGCCCATCACCACGATCGCCAGCGCGCCCACGCTCGGCATGAGCGGCATCAGCAGCAACCCGAGGGCACCGCCCGCGAAGGCCACCGCGAGCACCGGCCGGAACCCGAAGCGGTCGCCCAGCGGCCCTGCAACCGGCGAAGCCAGTCCGCCCACGAGCGCCGCCGTCCCGGTGACGAGCCCGATCGCCCCGGCGAGCCCGCTCCCCTGCCCCACCACGCGCTCGACCAGCAGGGGCAGGAACGGGTTCGCGATCTGTCGCGCGAGGAACGCCAGGCCGAACACCAGGAACAGCCGCCGTACCGTCGGGTCCTCCAGGACGCCTCGCACCGCGCCGTAGGCCAGCGAGCGGACGGACCCCTCCGGGACGATCTCGGGCCGGACCTCCCGCGAACCGAACGCCAGGAGCAGCGCGACCCCCACCGAGAGCGCGGCGGCCAGCCAGTACACGCTGGAGACCGGCATCCCGAGCACGCCGATCATGATCGCGCCCATCCACGGGCCGACCGCCATCCCGACCGGGGAGGTCGCGACAAAGAGTGCGATCGCCGTCCCGAGGCGCCGGCGTGGCGTCACGTCCCGGATCGCGGCGAGCATCACGCCGGTGTTGCCGAGCTGGAACCCGACCAGCAGGAGGCTCAGCCCGAGCTGCCACGGTGTCCGGCTGAGCGCGACCGCGGCGAACACCACCGCTTCCACCACCGCGCTGCGGATGATCACCGCCTTGCGGCTGTATTTGTCGGCCCAGACGCCCCACAGCGGCACGATCGGAAGGCCCAGCACGAACACCAGCGAGCTCAGCACGCCGATCGTGGGACCGATGTCGGCCTTCGGGACGTGCATGCCCTGCAGGTAGAGCAGCATGAACGCGAAGACCTGGCTTACGCCGAACGCCTCCACGAAGGATGCGAAGCCGTAGAGGGCGAGCAGCACCACCCACGACTGCCCGCTCGCCGCGGTGCCGTCGTTCGGCGCATGGGCAGCTGACCGTGCCGCGCTCACCTCTCGCTCGCCAGGCGGCGGTCGATCAGGTGCTGCAGGTGATCGACGGCGTCCCGGAGTCGCCGAGCCTCGTCGGACGGCCACGCGTCCAGGATGGAGTCGCGCGCGCCGAATGCGGCCCGGGCCCGCCGGGCCGCGAGGAGGAGATCGGCACGATCACCGTCCTCGAACACCGGCACCAGCGGCTCCAGGAAGGCCACCCAGCGTTCATGGCCCAGGGCGCCGAGCGCCACGACGGCGCCGCGCACCAGCCGGGCCAGCTCGAGCGCAGCCTCGTCGAGCACCGGGTCCTGCCAGCGGGGGGGGCCGGCCTTCGGGCGGGGACTCACGGGCAGGTTGGGAACGGCGCGGCTCCGCGTGCTCGCCGTGCCCGGGGACGCGCTCGGTTCACGCGCGCCCGGTCGGGGGCGGGAACGGGGGGACCACGCCGCTGCCTGCGGCCGTCGTGCTCCGTTCGAGCGTGAGCGTCATCCGCTTGCGCTCGGAGCCCGCGATCAGGATCCGCAGCGAGTAGTCCCCGGGCTCGGCGAACGTCAGGTTCCACAGGTCGAGCGCGAACGTGACCGAGGTGTCCCCGCCGCCCGCCGCCCACCCGTCGGCGCGGATCTGCGCCTCGGCGCGCGACAGCTCGGTGCCGTTGGGGGCGAGCAGCACGAACCGCAGCTCGTGGTCCTGGCCGAGTTCGGCGGCGGTCACGGTGAGCCCGACGACCAGCGCGAGGTGCGGATGCACCAGCGGAAAGGCCGGGCCCCCGATGCGGGTCACGCCGCCGCCGAGGATGTTGAACTTCTGGCCGGGCCGCGCGTCCGCGGCATCCGCCAGGAAAGCGAAGTCGATCTCAGGCATTGGCGGATGCTAGCGCGACTGGGCGAACCGGATGACCTCGGAGAGGTGGCCGTGGGCGATGCACACCACCGTGTCGGCGCCGCCGTAGTAGATCGTGAGCCGGTCCGCCTCGCGATGGACCAGCGCGGCGCAGGGGAACACGACGTTCGGCACGTCCCCCACCTGCTCGTACGGTTCCCGGGGCGACAGGAGGTAGTCGCGCGCCCGGGCGACGACCTTCCACGGCTGCTCGAGGTCGAGCAGCGCGGCCCCGATCGAGTAGACGAAGCCGTTGCAGGAGGTCAGCACGCCGTGGTACAGGAGCAGCCAGCCCTCCGGCGTCTCGATCGGGGTCGGGCCGGCGCCGACCTTGGTCGACTGCCAGCTCCACAGCACGGGCGCCATCACATGCCGGTGGCGACCCCAGTGGACCAGGTCCGGGCTCTCCGACCAGAAGATGTCGCCGAACGCGGTGTGTCCGGCGTCGCTTGGCCGGCTGAGCATGCCGTACGCGCCGCCGATCCGGCGCGGAAACAGGACCCCGTTGCGGTTGAACGGCAGGAACGCGTTGTCCAGCTGGTGGAACGTGTCGAAGTCCCGGGTGTAGCCGATCCCGACGGTGGGTCCGTGGTAGCCGTTGCACCAGGTCACGTAGTAGCGGTCCTCGAGCCAGGTAACCCGGGGGTCGTAGGCGTGCTCGAAGGCGCCCTGGATCTCCGCTGCCCGGTCATCGGCGGGTCGGAAGACGATGGGGTCCGGGTCGATCCGCCACGCGACTCCATCGCGGCTGCGCCCGGCGTGAAGGTTCATCAGGCGGGTCCGGTCGTCGACGCGGAACACCCCGGCGAACCCGGTCCCGAAGGGCACCACGGCCGAGTTGAAGATGCTGTTCGACCGTGGCAGCTGGTCCCGCCGAATGATCGGGTTGCGGCTGGAACGCCAGAGCACATCGGTGGAGCCGGCGGGCCGCTCCTCCCAGGGAATCGGGGCGGGCGCGGGCACTGGCCCGGCACCCTGAGCGTCTCCGGCGCGGGGCGTGTCGCCGGACCGCCTCGTCACCGCGAAGTACCTCCCGGCACCAGCTGCTCCTCGGTGTCCGGCAGCCTGCCGGTCCGCGCCAGCGACCCGAGGAACCGGCCGCTGTCGCGGATCTGCCGCTCCAGCGTCCGGTAGTCGACGTGCACCAGGCCGAAGCGTGGGCCGTAGCCGAGCGCCCATTCGAAATTGTCCAGCAGCGACCAGGCGAAGTACCCGCGCAGGGGCACCCCGCTCTCGATCGCGTCGAGGGCCGCCTCAAGATGCCGGCGCAGGAAGCGGACCCGGTCCGGATCGGCCGTGGGATCGCGCGGGTCGACGTCGTACGCGGCGCCGTTCTCCGTGACGTAGAGCGGCAGCTCGCCCGTGCGCGAGGCGACGAACTGCAGGACCTCGGTGAGCCCGGCCGGATACACCGCCCAGCCGATGCCGGTGCGGTCGTCGCCCGCTCCGGGCGGGGGCTCGAGCGGCGGAAGCCCGGGCGAGCGCACGTAGCGGTGGGAGTAGTAGTTGACGCCGAGGAAGTCGACCGGCGACGCGATGAGGGCCATGTCGCCGTCCAGGACCTCGCCGCGCGTCCAGCGCCACGCCCGACCGCCTTCCTCCGGGTAACCGCGCCCGACGATGGGGTCCAGGAACCAGCGGTTGACCTGGTCGTGGGCGACGACCGCGGCCTCCAGGTCGAGCAGGTGGCCGCTGGCCGGATGCAGGGCGTCCAGGTTCAGCACGATACCCGCGGCGACGCGCGGGGCAGCCGCCCGGATGGCCTGCAGGGCGAGGCCGTGGGCGACCAGCAGATGGTGGGCGGTAGCGAGCGCCGCGGCCGGGTCGATGCTCCCGGGCGCGTGGACCCCGCGCCGGTATCCGTGGTCCGAGACGACGAACGGCTCGTTGATCGTGGCCACGTGGGTGACCCGGTCGCCCAGCCGCCGCGCCACGACCCCGGCGTACTCGGCAAACGCCAGCGCGGTGGCACGCGCCGGCCACCCGCCCGCGTCCTCCAGCGGCTGCGGCAGGTCCCAGTGGTAGAGCGTGACGTGCGGGGCGATCCCGTGCGCCAGCAGCTCATCCACCAGGCGCTCGTAGAAGTCCAGGCCCGCGGCGTTGACGCGTCCGGTGCCGGACGGGATCACGCGCGGCCACGACACTGAGAACCGGTAGGCATTCAGCCCGAGGCCGGCCAGGATGGCCACGTCCTCGCGGTAGCGGTGATAGTGGTCGCAGGCCACGTCCCCCGTGTCGCCCCCGGCGACGTGGCCCGGCACGTGCGAG
>JAJYEB010000096.1 GCA_021790375.1 Chloroflexota bacterium
TTGCCTGCCTCGTTCAGGGCCGACCAGGCCGGTCACGCGTCCGGGGGTCACCTCCAGGGTGATGCCGGCCAGCACGTCGCGAGGGGTTCCGGCGTATCGGTAGCTCGCGCCGGACAGGGCGAGCGTCACGTCCGACACCCGCGGTCCGTGGCGACCGCGCCCGAGCCGGCGACCACGGTCGAGTCGGGCACCACGGTCGAGTCGACCACCGCGGTCGAGTCGGGCACCGCGGTCGAGTCGGCGACCACGGTCGAGCCGGGCACCACGGTCGAATCGGCGATGGCGGCCGCGCGGCCCGTCACGGCAGGTGCAGCACGCCGGCGATCTCGGCGGCGATCGCGGCGATGGCGCCCAGGAACAGCACCCAGCGCAGCAGGCGCTGCGCCGCATTGTCGGGGAGCGTCCGGAGCACGGTCCGCCGGGCCGGCGCCGAGAACGCGCGTGCCTCCAGCGCCATGGTCTGTTCCTCGACCTCGGTGAGTGCCCCGAAGATCACGGGAGCGACGAGGGGGACCACGCCGCGAGCGCGTCGCCAGAAGCGCCCCTCCGTGTCGAGCGCCCGCGCTCGCTGGGCATCGATGATCTCGGACGCGCGCTCGACGGTGCGCGGGACCGTGTTCACGGCCGCACCTACGACGAACACCAGACGTCGACCGACCCCCCGCCGCTCGATATCGGAGAGGAGGTCGTCGATACTGGTCGTCAGGTAGACGAGCGCCAGCGCGAGTGAGATGGCCAGCAGACGCAGTGTCACTTGGACGCCGAAGGCCAGACCGCTCCAGGTCGGGGCCAAGGGTCCGAACCGGACGATCGGATCGTGAGCCCCTGGGAGCAGGAAGGTGTTGATCAACAGGATCGAGCCGACCACGGGAAGCGTTAGCGACGCGATGATGGCCAACTGCCGTGCGACGCCGGCCAGCACAGCCACTGCCACGAGAACGAGCAAGATGAGCACGGGCCCCGTCCAGCGCCCGACCACAAACGCGGCCACGACTTCGGCCACGCCAATCACAAGCTTCGTGGTCGGGTTCAACGAGCGATACGGGCCGCTCGTCGGCCGGAGAACGAACGCAGGAATCCGGGTGGCCGCGCCAGGAACCCCAGGTCCGATATCACCCGTCACAGGCAGATCACTTCGCCCCTGTCGCGACCGCCCTCTCCCCGTTCGGGAACCGGGCCACGAACCGCGTGGAAAGACTCGTGATGATGAAGAACACGACGAAGCTCGTGATCATCTTGTCGAGCGGGTCTGACAGGAGACCCTGCTTGAGTGTTGCCGTGTACAGACTGTCTCCGCCGGCACGAAACGCCGCCACCAGGGCATCGACGCCGCTCCCCGTGACACCGCCGAAGACAATGGCGGCGATCGGAGCCGACACGACGGCAGCGACGATACCGGTGAGCAGGCCTGCGCCGACGGCGAAGACTGCGCCGGCATCGCGGCGCAGGAACAGAGCCCAGCCGATGAGGGCGACGAACACGGCCATGACGAATACGAAGAAGATGCGCGACTGGTCGAACTGGGATGGGTCGTACCCGGTGATGTTCTGGTAGGAGGACGGGCTGGCATAGGCGCGGCCGTAGGTGTACAGAGCTACCCCGCCGACGATGATCACGGCAACGACTGCACCGATCGCCGCCCGTCCGGGATCACCCTTGCGCGACCGAAAGAGCCCGAGCTGACCCCAGATGCCGGCGAGAATCCCGATGACTGCCGCCGTGATGGCGAACGGGCCGATCGTGGTAGTGCCGATTGGCGCGGGCAGCAGGTAGCCCCAGATCAGGTTGGCGAGCGCCCCCGTCACCAGTCCTGCCAGTGGTCCAGCCAGCACGCCGACCAGGATGGTGCCGATCGAGTCGAGGTAGATCGGCAGCTTCAGCGCCTGCTGGACGGTCGCGCCGAGGACGATGTTGATGGCGATCGCCACTGGGATCAGGACGATGACCCTCGTGGGGAACTGCCGCGAGATCCAGTTCATCAACCTCTCCTCCCGTCCCGGCGCGCGGCGCCGTTTCGTCCCGACCGGCATCCATCCCCTGCTCCGGTCTGCCGGCTCGCGTGCGACGCGTTCAGCTTGCCACGCCGGCAGCCCTCGCCGCCAGCCCCCCGAGCCGGTCGACCAGGCGGTCCAGGAACGCACCCGCGTCCACCTCCGCGGCCACGTCCGCGTTGGGCGAGCGCTGCCACAGCCCGCGCCAGTCGGCCACCGTCTGCCCGGCCGCGACCTCGCCGGCCACCTCCACGTCGACGGCCACCGGCGTGGCCCGGGCGAGCGTCTCGTCGAGCGCGACAGCCACCACCAGTGGATCGTGGATGAAGGCGCCGTAGAAGCCGTCCGCCTTCGCGTGGAACTCCATGTAGAAACGCAGCGAATCCGCCAGGTAGCGGAGGACGGGGTTCGCCGGAGCAGGCCCCTCCGCGGACCGGACGCGCGCCTCCAGCGCGGCTCCGTCCGTGCCGGCGCGCCGGCCCAGCGCGGCGAGGTGCCCGGGGAGCAGCCTCGCCCGCTCGGTCACGTCCAGGCCCAGTGCCAGGGCGCGGGGGACGGACGCGTCGCGGCCGATCGCCGACATCCAGGCCCGGAACACGACCTGGGCGGCTTCCGGGTCGACGTGGATGTTCCACTCGCTCACCGGCGTGGTGTTGCCCGGCACGCGGTAGGCGCCGCCCATGATCACGAGGCGTCCGAGGAGGCGCGGCAGCTCCGGCTCGCGGAGCACCGCCAGCGCGACGTTGGTGAGGGGGCCGAGGGTGACCAGCGTGATCCCGCCCGGCCGGCGCCGGGCCTCCTCCACGATCAGGTCGGCCGAGTGCCGCGCGGAGAGCGGCATGCTGGTCGGAGGCAGTTCCGCCCAGCCGATGCCGAGCGGCCCGTGCGTCTCCGGCGTGGTGATCAGTTCGCGCGCGAGCGGCACCTCGCGGCCGAGTGCCACCTCGACGTCCGTGCGACCGGCCAGCTCGAGCACGGCGCGCGTGTTCTGGGCTACCTGCCTGGCGTCCACGTTCCCCGCCGTGCAGGTCACGGCCACGATCTCGGCCCCCGGGGAGGCGCAGGCGTACAGCAGGGCCAGGCCGTCGTCGATGCCGGTGTCACAGTCGATGATCAGGGGGGTCGGGCCGGAGGTCACGGGCACGATCGTATCCGGGATCGGGGGCGGCTCGCTCGTCGACGGAGCGCTGGCTGACCTGGGGGCACGTGCTGACCGGTGAGCCCTGGATGCTGCAGGTGCCCTGGCGCGGGCGCCATACAGAGTATGCTCGCGACGACGGCCCCCGCCAGCTGCGCCCCCCTCTGCGGTGGCGCCTGCCCTGCGCCTACCTCCCGGGCTTCCGCGCCCGGACGATCGCGCCGTACATGCGGTCGCCGACGTCGTGAGTTGCCACGATCTCGACCGCATCCAGCCCGGCGGCATACAGGCCCGCCGCGTACTCGGAGAACGAGAGCGCGCCGGACACGCACTCCGCGTACCCGCCACGCTCGGCGCGCTCCGAGGGGGTCAGCTCGTCGGCGGCCACGACGTCGCTCACGCCGACGCGCCCGCCCGGGCGCAGGACGCGCGCGATCTCGCGGAACACCGCCGGCTTGTCGGCCGCGAGGTTGATCACGCAGTTCGAGATGACGACGTCGACCGATGCGTCGGGAAGGGGGATCGCCTCGATGGTGCCCTTGACGAACGACACGTTGGTGGCGCCGGCATCGGCCGCGTTCCGATGGGCCAGCTCCAGCATCTCGTCCGTCATGTCCAGGCCGATCGCCCGGCCCGTCGGACCCACGCGGCTGGCCGAGAGCAGGACGTCGATGCCGCCACCCGACCCGAGGTCAAGCACGGTCTCGCCCTCGCGCAGCTCGGCCACCGCGACCGGGTTGCCGCACCCGAGGCTGGCCAGGACGGCGGCGCCCGGCAACTCGGCGAGCTGGAGCGTGTCGTACAGCGCCGGGCCGAAGCGGTCCGTCGCCTCGTCGCCGCAGCAGCCGGCGGCCGGTTCAGGCTGATCGGTCTGTTCGGCCGGGCCGGTGTCGCCGCAGCAGCCGACCACCGGCAGTTGCCGGCGCGCTTCAACCCGGCGCGTGTCGACGGCGAGCGCCTGCCGGGCGGCCTCCGCGTAGTGCTCCCGCACGAGGTCGTGGATCGTCTCGGTCATCGTCGGGCTCCCGTGGGATGGGGCGTTGCCGCGGCGTCGGTAAGCACGTCGGTCGGCGGCACAGGTCAGGGCGTCGCCCAGCACGCCGCGCATGCCGGTGCGTCGCTCAGCACGCCGCGCATGCGATCGTGCCATCAGCCCGGGCGGAGCGCCCGATGCCGGATACCTGCGAGCCCGCCGCATCCCGGCGGAGGCCGGCGCGGATCGACCAGGAGATCAGCCGCTCCCGGGCTCCGTGCCGCTCGCCGGACACGTGCGACTCGGTCAGCTCGCGTCGCTGGCGTCGGGCACGTGCCTCGCGTTCGAGCTCCTGGGCCCGCATCAGGGCCAGCATCTGAAGGGCATACATCGTTGATCTCCCGGTGTCTCCGGGCCTCGGGGCCGGCTTGCCCGTGCATTGTGGCACAGGCATCGATGGTTGTCAATATAGACAGGGCCCGATACAATGGCCCATGTGAAACGCTCGCTCGACCCCACCGTCCGGCTGCTGCAGGCGCTGGCCGATCCCGCCCGCCTGTCGATCGTCCGCCAGCTGGCGTCCGAAGGCGACGTGTGCGCCTGCGACCTGGCCTGCTGCGGTGAGCTCTCGCAGCCGACCGTCTCTCACCATCTGCGGGTGCTCCGCGAGGCGGGCGTGGTCAGCGGTGAGCGCCGGGGCACGTGGGTGCACTACTCGCTGATGCCGGAGGCGGTCGCGCAGCTGCGGGTGCTGGCGCAGGGCCTGGAGCCGGCCGGATCGCGATCCGCATCCGATCTCGGGGGCCGGCGGCTCCGGGTGCTGCAGGGAACGGACCGGGACGCCTGAACCGGGCCGCTTCCCGCTCCGCTCCGGGCCCCGATGCTGACCAATGCACGCCCGGCGAGCGCGCGACGGTGCGTCGTTGGGATCACGATGCCTGCTGCGTCGGGATGGAACGTCCAGTCGGCTGACTCGTGCTTGACTGCGGCTTCGCAAAGCGAGTGATCGTCTCAGGCGAGCGCTCCGCCGGGTCGATGGACCGTCCCGCGCTCACGTGGCGAGCGTAGGTCAGGATCGAGCCCTCGCCGGTCGGCATCCTGCGAGCGCCGGACAGGATCGAGCCCGCGATCGCCAGGATCGAACCCGCTCAGGCGGACGAAGCACGCGGAGCTGCGACGAGCCGCCGAGTCCGGCGAGTGGCCGAGTCCGGCGAATGGCCGCGGCAGAGCGGTCCCGGCGGCGGTACGATTCGCGCTCGACGTCATCGCAGGCGGTCGCGTCTCGGGGGCCGCGATCCGGCCATGGCAGCGAGCGGTCATCGTCGCCATGCCTCGACGAGGGGAGCAGTCCACATGGATCCACAGTCCTCGACCAGCGCCGCCCGCCAGGGCCAGGCGATTCCCGTCACCGTCATCCCGGGCGACGGCGTGGGCCCCGAGATCGTCCGCTCGGCCATGCGGATCATCGAAGCCGCCGGTGTGCCGATCGCGTGGGAAGAGGCGGAGGCGGGCGCCGAGATCTTCCGCCGCGGCGACAGCTCGGGCGTTCCCCAGGCAACGCGCGATTCGATCGAGCGCACCCGCGTCGTGCTCAAGGGCCCCCTCGAGACCCCCGTCGGGTTCGGCGAGAAGAGCGCGAACGTCACCCTGCGCAAGCTCTTCGAGACCTACGCCAACGTCCGGCCCGCCCGCGAACTGCCCGGCGTCCCGACCCGCTACAGCGGCGAGGGCGTGGACATGATCATCGTCCGCGAGAACATCGAGGACCTCTACGCCGGCATCGAGCACATGCAGACGCCCGACGTGGGGCAGGGCCTCAAGATCATCACGCGCAAGGGATCGGAGAAGATCATCCGCTACGCATTCGAGCTGGCCCGGCGGGAGGGTCGCTCGAAGGTCACCTGCGCAACCAAGGCCAACATCATGAAGCTGACCGAGGGGCTCTTCAAGCGCGTCTTCGAGGAGATGGCCCCGGAGTACCCGGAGATCCAGGCCGAGCACCTGATCATCGACAACGTCGCCCACCAGATGGCGAAGAACCCGACCCAGTTCGACATCATCGTGACCACCAACCTCAACGGGGACATCATCAGCGACCTGGCGTCGGGGCTGGTGGGCGGCCTCGGGTTCGCCTCCTCCGGGAACTACGGCGACGGGATCGCGATCTTCGAGGCGGTGCACGGATCGGCGCCGAAGTACGCCGGCAAGGACGTGATCAACCCGACCGCCCTGATCCTCTCGTCGGTCATGATGCTGCGGCACCTGGGACAGGTCGAGGCGGCCGCCGCGATCGAGGACGCGGTGCTCTGCACGCTCGAGGAGGGGCGCGCGGTCACGCAGGACCTGGCCCGGCAGACGGGCGGTGACGTGGAGCATGCCGCGTCCACCACCGGTTTCACGGACCAGGTGATCGCGAACCTGGGACGGCATCCCACCAGCGTGCCGGTGCGGGTGCACGCCTCCGACCTGGACCTGGCTCCGCGTCCCGGGTGGTCGTACGGGCCCGAGCGGTACACCGCGATGAAGCGCGACCTGGTCGGTGTCGACGTGATGATCGAGACCGACCTGCCGGTCGACGAGCTGGGGGACGACCTGGGACGGCTGGCGGGCGATGCGCTCCAGCTGGTGATGGTGGAGAGCCGGGGCACGAAGGTGTACCCGTCGATCGGGCTGGCGACCGACCACGTGCGCTGGTACCGGGGCCGGTTCGTGGCCCGCGAGGGCAGGACGGTTTCCGAGGGCGACCTGGTCGGGCTGCTGGGCCGGATCGCGGCACGGCACCGCTGGACCGAGGTCCTGCGGCTGCAGTCGTTCGACGGCGAGCCGGCCTACACCAAGGCGCAGGGCGAGTAGGGGTCCGCGAAGGGCGAGCAGCCGGCCGGACAGCGGCCGCACGCAAGGGGGACGCCATGGCCACGCCACGCGTGGGAATCCTGATGGGCAGCCGGTCGGACATGCCGGTGATGGAGAAGGCGTCGGCGCTGCTGACCGATC
>JAJYEB010000097.1 GCA_021790375.1 Chloroflexota bacterium
GTGACGCCCGCGCCACGGCGGCGGTCGTGGCTCGAGATCCGCTGGCGCCAGTTCCGGAACGCGCCGACGCCGGTCTGGCGTGCCGTGGCCGCGGACGCGATCGTGGCATCCATCGGCGGTGCGCTGCTGCTGGCGTACGAGATCGCGCTCGATCACGGCGCGACGCTGCCGGGGGGCGACCTGCAGACGCCCGCGGTGGCCGTGTTCGTGCTGCTGGTGGTCGCGGTCGGGAGCGTCGCCACCTACCTGTGGGTGCCGCTGCCCTCGGGAGCGGGGGGCGGGCGGCGCCGCACGGCGTGGAGCGGCATGCTCGGCTTCCTCGCGTCGCTCCCGGTGGCCTATCTCGCGCTGGTGCTCGTCTTCCAGGTGCTCCGCCCGCTCCTGGGGTAGGCCCCCGCCGTTCCTCGCTGGGCTATGCTCACGCCCGATGGGGGAGTAGCTCAGCGGTTAGAGCATCCGTCTTATACACGGCACGTCGTGCGTTCGAATCGCACCTCCCCCACCAGCTGGTACGCAGCCTCGATCGGCGCGCAATGCGGCGCCCTGCGGCACACTGTTAAGCAATCTTGATCGTCGCGATTCCGGGAGACGATCCCGGCGCGCCACGATGGCACGAGTTGGTCCCGGGGCGGCCCCGCCCCACCGCGCCCAGCGGTATTGCGTCTGACGAGGAAGACATGACACGAGGTCGCCTGGCGTCCCTGTCCCTTGCTGCTCTGCTGGTCCTGGCCGCGGCGTCGCCCGGCATGGTGTCGGCGGCGAGCTTCTCGATCTCCACGCCCTACCCCGCGGTGACGGTCCAGGCCGGCAACACCGTGACCTTCGACCTGACGGTCACCACGCCGTCACCCGAGCGCGTGGACCTCGCGGTCAGCGGCGCGCCGAGCGGTTGGACGGCGACCATCACGGGCGGTGGCAACACCGTCGACGCGGTGTACACGGGAGGCACCACGCCGCCGTCGGTGCAGCTCTCGGTCAAGGTGCCGCAGGACGCGGCCGCGGGCAGCCACGCGCTCACCGTCAGCGCCACGGCCGCGCAGGGCACGCAGACGCTTCCGATCACGATCCAGGTCGAGACCGCTTCGGCGGGCGGGGTGCAGCTGACCACCAGCTTCGCGAAGCTCTCGGGCACCGCGACCAGCACCTTCACCTACAGCGTCACGCTGGCCAACAACGGCACGCAGCAGCAGACCTTCACCCTGCAGGGGCAGGGGCCGGCCGGCTGGCAGGTCGACGTGCATCCCTCCAGCAACGCGCAGGCGCTCACCGACACGATCGCCGGCGGGAGCAATGACACGCTGACGGTCACCGTGACGCCGCCCAGCTCGGTCACCGCCGGGCAGTACCCTATCCAGGTCACGGCGGCGGCCGGATCGCAGTCGGCGCAGGTCCAGCTAGAGGCGGACGTGACCGGGTCGCCGGCCCTGACCATGAGCACTCCCAACCAGGTGCTCAACGCCCAGGTCACATCCGGCGGCACGGGGACGGTATCGCTGATCGTGACCAACAGCGGCACCGTCCCGCTGACCGGGGTGAGCCTCTCGTCGACGCCCCCGACGGGCTGGACCATCACGTTCGCGCCCACCTCGATCCCGTCCCTCCAGCCGGGCGCGGCCAGCACGGTGACGGCCACCATCCACCCGGCCAGCAACGCCCTCACCGGCGACTACGACGTCACGATGACCGCCACCTCGGGTGGCGCCACGCAGAGCCTCGACATCCGCACGACTGTCCAGACCTCGCCGCTGTGGGGGTTCGTGGGACTGGCGCTGATTGCGGTCGTGCTGGTCGGTCTCGGCTGGGTCTTCCGCCGGTACGGCAGGCGCTGAGATGCCGCCCAGGAGCGACCCGCGGGGCCGTGGAGCCGGGCGACGCGGGCCCGGCACGCGGCCCGGGCCCGGGGCACGGCCGGCGGCCGGCATGCGGGCCGGAGGACGGCCCGCGGGCGATGCCGGTCCCCTTCGAGGCGAGGGAGAGCGCGAGGCGGCGGCATCGGTGATCCGGACCCGTGCACTCACGAAGATGTACGGCGATATCCTCGCCGTGGACCACCTGAACCTCGACGTGCGTCCCGGTGAGGTGTTCGGGCTGCTCGGTCCGAACGGCGCGGGCAAGACCACCACGATCCTGATGCTGCTCGGGCTCTCCGAGCCGACCGACGGCCACGCGGAGGTGGCCGGCTACGATCCCACCCGGTTTCCCCTGGAGGTCAAGCGGCGCGTCGGCTACCTGCCCGACGAGGTCGGCTTCTACGGCGGCCTGACCGGGCGCCAGAACCTGCGCTACACGGCCCGCCTGAACCGCCTCGACGCGAGGACGACCGAGGAGCGGGTGGGCGACCTGCTCGCACAGGTCGGGCTGGCCGACGTCGGGGACCGGCCGGTGGACACGTACTCGCGCGGCATGCGCCAGCGCCTGGGCCTTGCCGACGCGCTGGTCAAGGCGCCGTCGGTGGTGGTCCTCGACGAGCCGACGACGGCGATCGACCCGGCCGGCGTCACCGAGGTGCTCGCGCTGATCCGCTCGATCGCGCGCGACCGTGGCGCGGCGGTGCTGATCTCCAGTCACCTGCTCCACCAGGTCCAGCAGGTGTGCGACCGGGTCGCGATCTTCGTGTCGGGCAGGATCGTGGCGCAGGGGAGCATGCGGCGCCTGGCCGAGCAGGTGGCGGGCGACACGCTGCAGGTGGAGATCGGGCTCGACGGGCCGGCCGACGCGTTCGAGCCTGCCCTGCGCGCGGTTCCCGGCGTGCACGAGGTGGTCCGCGACGAGCACGACCCGCGGGTCTGGCGGGTCACCGGGGCCCGGTCGCTGCAGTCCCGGCTCGCCGGCGAGCTCGCGGGCCGCGGCCTGGGGGTCTGGCACCTGCGGCGGGTGGGCGACGACCTGGACGAGATCTACATGCGGTACTTCTCGAAGGAGGAGGCCGGCAATGGCCGTGCAGCCTGACGAGGCGGTCGAAGCTGCCGCGACCGACGCCTCCGACACGCCCGACGCGTCCCGGGGGGCCGGCGGCTTCCTCGGACGATTGCGGGACCGGGCCGGCGGGCCCGGCGAGCGGCTCCCCAGCGGTGGCTGGCGGGTCATCGCCGACAAGGAGTTCGGCGACCACGTCCTGAGCATCCGGCTCTTCATCCTGATCGCCATCCTCGGCCTGGCCGCCGTGGCCGCGATCTACTCCACCACCACGTTCGTCCGCACCAACGCGCAGCAGGCGACCGGCTCGGCCGGACTGTTCGTGCTCCTGTTCAGCGCGCAGTCGCCCTCCTCGCAGATCCCCTCGTTCGCGACCCTGGTCGGCCTGCTGGGCCCGCTCCTGGGGATCGCCTTCGGGTTCGACGCGATCAACGGGGAGCGCGCCGAGCGGACACTCCCGCGCCTGGTCTCGCAGCCGATCCACCGCGACGACGTGATCAACGGCAAGTTCGTGGCGGGGATCGCGGCAATCGGGCTCGTGCTGGCGGCGATCACCGTGCTGGTGTCCGGGTTCGCGTTCTTCGAGCTGGGGATCGTCCCGAGCCCGGATGACGTGGCGCGCGTGGCGGCCTGGGTGGTGGTCACGATCATCTACGTCGGGTTCTGGCTGGCGTTCGCGATGCTGTGCTCGGTGGTGCTGCGCCGCGCGGCGACCTCCGCGCTGGCCGCCATCTCGGTCTGGCTGGTGCTCACGCTGTTCGCCTCGCTCCTCACCGGGATCGCGGCCGACGCGCTGTCCCCGGTCCCGGCGAACCCCACGCTCGACCAGCAGGTGGCCAACGCGCAGCTGCAGCTCGACCTGTCGCGGATCTCCCCGGGTGAGCTGTACGGCGAGGCGACGGCCTACCTGCTCGATCCGAGCGTGCAGACGGTGGGAATCATCCTGCCCTCGCAGCAGAGCTCCGCCGCGTTGCCGTCGATCCTCCCGGTCGAGCAGAGCCTGTTGCTGGGCTGGCCGCAGGGCGTGGCGCTCGTGGCGCTCACGGTGCTCTGCTTCGGCCTCGGGTACGTCGCGTTCATGCGCCAGGAGGTCCGCGCCTGACGACCCGGCGTCACGCCCCCAGCAGCTGACGCACCTCGTGGGCGATCTGCACGTCCTCGCGGGCGGCGATCACCAGCGTGGTCACGAATGAACCGGGGGCCGAGACGTCGCGGTCGCCCGTGCCCGCCCGGTTGGCGTCCCGGTCGATCGCGACGCCCAGGAAGCCCAGCCCGTCGGCCGTGCGCTCCCGGACCAGCGGTGCGTTCTCGCCGACCCCGCCGGTGAACACGAGCGTATCGAGCCCGTCCATCGCCGCGGCCATGGCGGCGACCATCGCCCGGAGCCGGTGCAGGTAGACGCCCACCGCCACCGTCGCGTCCGGGTCGCCCGCCTCCTCCCGCGCGAGGATCGCCCGCATGTCGGCCGTCCCGGTGAGCCCGAGCAGCCCGGACCGGTGCTCGAGCGCCGCGGCGAGCTCGCCCGGCGGCAGCCCCACGTGCTCCTCCAGCCACAGCACCAGCCCGGGGTCCACGGATCCTGAGCGGGTCGCCATCACCAGCCCCTCGAGGGGGGTGAACCCCATGGTGGTGTCCACCGAGTGGCCGCCGCGCACCGCGGCCAGCGAGGCGCCGGCGCCCAGGTGGCAGGTCACGATGCGCAGCTCATCGACGGTCCTCCCCAGCAGCTCCGCGGCCCGCCGCGACGCGTACGCGTGGGAGAGGCCGTGGAACCCGTACCGGCGGAGGTCCCAGCGTTCGCGCCACTCGCGGGGCAGCGCGTACGTGGCCGCCTCCGGCGGGATCCCGGCGTGGAAGGCGGTATCGAAGCAGGCCACCGCTGGCACGTCCGGCAGCGCGGCCGACACCACATCGAGCGCGGCGAGGGACTTGGGCTGGTGGAGCGGCGCGAGGTCGGTGAGTGCCTCCAGCCTGGCACGCACCCCGGCGTCGATCCGCACCGGCGCCGAGTAGACGCGGCCCCCGTGCACGATCCGGTGCCCGACCGCGTCGATCGGCCCGAACGACGCCAGCACCGGTCCGACGGCGGCATCGTCGGCGTGACCGCGCGGCGCAGGCAGGTCGGCCGCGGCCGCCGTCCGGTCCGCCTCATCCAGCAGGCGGAGCTTCAGGCTGCTCGAGCCCGCGTTGACGACCAGCACGCGCATGGGTTGCGCCTCCCTCCGGTCCGTTCGGGGCCGTCCGGCATCCGTCCGGCGCGGTTCGGACGCCGGACGCTCAGTACGGCCAGGTCCAGTCCCGGATCTCGGGCATGTCGTCGCCCTCCACCCGGGTGTAGGCCCGGGCCTCGAGCCGGCGGTCGGCCATCAGCTGGCGCACGTGCCCGGCGCGCGACGCCAGGCCCGGCACCCGGTCGATCACGTCCATCACCAGGTGGAAGCGGTCCAGGTCGTTGAGCATCACCATGTCGAACGGCGTGGTGGTGGTGCCCTCCTCCTTGTAGCCCCGCACGTGGATGTTCGCGTGGTTGCGGCGCCGGTAGGTCAGCCGGTGGATCAGCCAGGGGTAGCCGTGGTGGGCGAAGACGACCGGGCGGTCGACGGTGAAGATCGAGTCGAACTCGCCGTCGGAGAGCCCGTGCGGATGCTCGGTGGACGGCTGCAGGCGCATCAGGTCGACCACGTTCACCACGCGCACCTTCAGCCCGGGCAGATGCTGGCGGATCAGGTCGACCGCGGCCAGCGTCTCCAGCGTCGGGATGTCGCCGCAGCAGCCCATCACCACGTCGGGCTCGCCGCCCTGGTCGTTGCTCGCGAAGTCCCAGATCCCGATCCCGCGCGTGCAGTGCAGGATGGCCTGGTTCATCGAGAGCCAGTTCAGCGACGGCTGCTTCCCGGCGACGATGACGTTCACGTACTGGCGGCTCCGCAGGCAGTGATCGGCCACGGAGAGCAGGCAGTTGGCATCCGGCGGCAGGTAGACCCGCACGACCTCGGCCTTCTTGTTGACCACGTAGTCGATGAACCCCGGGTCCTGGTGGCTGAACCCGTTGTGGTCCTGGCGCCAGACGTGCGAGCTCAGCAGGTAGTTCAGCGACGCGATCGGCCGGCGCCAGGGGATCCGGTTGGTGGTCTCCAGCCACTTGGCGTGCTGGTTGAACATCGAGTCGACGATGTGGATGAACGCCTCGTAGCAGTCGAACAGGCCGTGGCGCCCGGTCAGCAGGTAGCCCTCCAGCCAGCCCTGGCAGAGATGCTCCGAGAGCACCTCCATGACGCGGCCCCCCGGCGCGACGTGGTCGTCGGTGGGCAGGATCCGGCCGTCGAAGGCACGGTCCGTGACCTCGAACACGGCGCCCAGGCGGTTAGAGGCGGTCTCGTCCGGGCCGAACAGCCGGAACGTCTCGGGGTTCCGCGCGATCACGTCGCGCACGAACGTGCCGAGGACCCGGGTGGCCTCCGAGCGATGGGTGCCCGGCGGATCGGCCGGCACGGCGTAGTCGCGGAAGTCCGGCAGCGCGAGGTCGCGGAGCAGCAGGCCGCCGTTCGCGTGCGGGTTCGCGCTCATGCGCCGCCAGCTGGTGGGGGGCAGTGCCTGCAGTTCCGGCACGAGCGTGCCGCGCTCGTCGAACAGCTCGTCCGGCCGGTAGCTGCGCATCCAGCGATCGAGGATGGCGAGGTGGTCGGGGTTGGTGCGCGCCTCGGCCATGGGGACCTGGTGCGCCCGCCAGGTGCCTTCCACCGGCTTGCCGTCGACCTCCTTCGGGCCGGTCCAGCCCTTGGGGGTCCGCAGCACGATCATCGGCCAGCGCGGCCGCGCGGTCTCGCCCCGCTCGCGGGCGGCGCGCTGGATGTCGTGGATCTCGCGCACGCAATCGTCGAGGACGCCGGCCAGGCGCTGGTGCACCAGGGCCGGGTCGTCGCCTTCCACGAAGTAGGGGTGGTACCCGTGGCCCTCGAAGAGCGCCTGCAGCTCGTCGTGTGGGATGCGCGCCAGCACGGTCGGGTTGGCGATCTTGTAGCCGTTGAGGTGCAGGATCGGCAGGACTGCCCCATCCGTCGCCGGGTTGAGGAACTTGTTGCTCTGCCAGCTGCCCGCGAGCGGCCCGGTCTCGGCCTCGCCGTCGCCCACGACGGCGCACACGAACAGGTCGGGGTTGTC
>JAJYEB010000098.1 GCA_021790375.1 Chloroflexota bacterium
TCCTGAAGGCCACCCGGCTCTCCGCGCTCATTGCCAGCTCGTCGGCCAACGTGGTCAAGCTCACCGTGTCGCCCGAGGGTGCCGGGACCGTCGCCGTGTCTGCCAACGCCGAGGTCGGCGACAACGAGGGCGAGATCGAGGCCGCGGTCGAGGGCGAGGCGACCTCCATCGCGTTCAACGCGCGGTTCCTCTCGGAGGTGCTGCAGAACATGAGCGGCGACCAGCTGGCCCTCGAATTCAACGGCTCGCTCTCACCGGGCGTCCTCCGCCCGGTGACCGATCCCGACTACGTGCACGTGATCATGCCGGTCCGGACGGCCTCCTAGCCGGGCCGGATCCCCGGTCGCCCCGCGCACGCGACCCGACGACGAGGCGGCCGCCCGTGCGCATTCGCGAGCTCTCTATGGTGGACTTCCGGAGCTACGAGCGGCTCGAGACCGCCTTCGGGGCGGGGCCGCACGTGGTGGTAGGGCCGAACGCCGCCGGCAAGACCAACCTGCTCGAGGCGATGGTGGTCCTGTCGCGCGGCGGCTCGCACCGGGCGCGCTCGGACCAGGAACTGATCCGGTGGGGTGCGGCCGTGGGGCGCATCGAGGCCACCGTGTCGCGTGAGCCGGTGTCGAGCGCCGTCGAGCGGCTCGAGGTGGCGCTGGCGGCTCCCGGCCCCGGCGTGCGCCTCCACAAGCGGATCCGCGTGAACGGGGTGGGCCGCCGGGCCGACGCGCTCACGGGCCTCCTGCGGACCGTGCTCTTCGCCCCCGAGTCGATGTCGCTGGTGTCCGGCTCCCCGTCGCTCCGCCGCGACGAGCTCGACGGCCTCGGGGCCCAGCTCCACCCGGCCCACGCACGTGCCCTTGCCACCTACGGCCGCGCGCTCACCCAGCGCAACAGCCTGCTGCGCCTCATCCGCGAGGGCGAGGCCGGACGGGACCAGCTGCCCTACTGGGACCGGGTGCTGATCGACGAGGGCGGGGCGATCGTCGCGCGTCGGCAGGCGGTCCTGGCCGAGCTGGCCGCGCCGCTCGCTGCCGCCCACGGCGAGATCGCGCCGGGCGAGGTGCCCCTGGCGCTGGCGTACGAGACCAATGCGCCGGCGGCACCGGGCGAGAGCGCGGGTGACGCGCTGCGGCGGCGGCTTGCCGAGACCGCGGAGAAGGAGCTCTGGAACGGCCAGACGCTCGTGGGTCCACACCGGGACGACCTCCGGTTCGTGCTCGGAGAGCGGGACCTGTCGGCGTTCGGGTCGCGCGGGCAGCAGCGCAGCGCGATCCTGGCCCTCAAGCTCGCGGAGCTCGACCTCCTGGGACGGAGCGACGGGGTGGCCCCGCTCCTGCTGCTCGACGACGTGTTCAGCGAGCTCGACCCGGAGCGGCGTGCCCACCTGGTGCGACGCATCCGGGCGCTGCCGCAGGCCTTCATCACGACCACGGCGCTCGAGGACCTCGATCCTGCCCTGGTGGCGGAATCAACGGCGTGGCGGGTGTCGCCGGGACGCCTGGAGCCGGTCGGGTGACTCGCCGCGGCCGGTTGGGCGAGGTCGCCGGGGCGTGCGGTGTCGCCGGGGCGTGCGGGGGCCGGGGCGTGCGGTCTCGCCAGGGCGCGCGGTGTCGCCGGGGCGCGGCGTGACCGGCGGACGGCGGCGGCCGATGCGCCGGCTGGGCGACCTGCTCCCCGAGGCCGCGGCGGCGCTCGGCATCGAGGAGGAGCTGCGGCTCGCCCGGGCCATGTCCGCGTGGGAACGGATCGTGGCGGAGCACGTCCCGGCCGCGGCCGGCGCCTCGCAGCTGATCGCGCTGCGCGGCGACCAGCTGCTGGTGAGCGCCGCGTCGACGGCCATCGCCTCCGAGCTTCGCCTGCGGGGGGTGGTGCTGCTCGGAGCACTGGCTGCCGCCCCCGGCGGCCTCCGGGCCCGCGAGCTCCGCGCCGTGGTACGGCAGGCCGGGCCGGGCCGGCGCGACGGCGGGCCCGTGTAGACTCGACGGCATGGCGGTCCGGCTCCACACGAACCTCGGCCTCGTGCCGGATGGCGAGCGGCTGGACTCCTCCCCGGACACGGTCATCGTCCAGGAGCCCACGATCGGCGCCACCGCGCGCTCGAAGGGGAACCTGTACGCGATCGCGACGGCACGAGGGGCGAACCAGCGTGCCCGGGACGCCACGCGCCTGCTGCTCGAGACGATCCAGCGCGAGTACTACTACGACGAGTCGGCCGGGATCCCGAACTGCCTGGAGAAGGCCGTCCGGACCGCGAACCGGCGGCTGGTCCACCGGCGCGACCTCCACCTGCCGGCGGGGCGCGGGATCGGCGCCGTGGTGGCCGTGGTCCGCGAGCGGGAGCTGTACGTGGCGACCGTCGGCGACGCCGATGCGTACCTGGCCCGGCAGGGTCGCCTGCTGACCCTCCCGGAGGCCGACAGGGGGCCGGGTCTGCCCACGCCCGGCGAGCTCCGGGTCGACGTGTGGCGCGGCGAGCTGCTGGTGGGCGACACCCTGCTGCTGGCTTCCGGCGAGGTGGCGCAGCGGCTGGGCGCCGACGAGATCCGCCAGTCCATCACCACGCTGCGGCCCGCACCGGCGGCGCAGCACCTTCACCACCGCCTGGTGGCAGAGGGGGCCGAGGGATCCGACGCGCTCCTGGTGGTGGAGGCGTCCGAGGTCCCGGCCACGCGCGTCGAGCATCGCCTGGTGCCCGTTCACCCGGCCGAGCCGCTAGCCGGGGCGCCGGAGCGGTCGCCGATCCCGCTGGCCGACTCCGTCGCCGACGGGGTCACCGCGGTACGCGGCACGGCCCAGCGGGCGGGCGGTGCCGGTGCGAGCGCCCTCGGCGCGCTCGTGGACCGCGGTCTGGAGCTCCTGCCTCGCCGTGCCCCCGCCCGGCAGCACGTGCGATCGGCGACGGACCGGCGGGCCGGGGAACGGCGCCTGGCCATGTCGGTGCTGGGCGTGCTCGCGGTCCTGCTCGTGGTCGGCGTGGCGTACTGGGGCCTGAGCGGCGGGTGGCAGGGCAAGACCGCCGAGATCCAGCAGGCCAACACCGGCGAGCAGGCGCTCGCCGCGGCTCGCACCCAGCTCGGCCAGGTGTTCGGCGGCGGCGGGGACCTCATCAAGGCCGATCCGCAGCAGGCGCTGACCACGCTCCGCGGGGCCTGGACCCAGCTCGACGCGGCGCAGCAGGCGGGCGTCGCCGCCGGCACGGTGCAGTACTACCGCGAGCAGGTCAAGGTCGGGCTGGACCAGTTGTACCAGACCGTCCGCACGTCGGCCGCCACCCTCGTGACGATGAAGAAGCTCGATCCGGCAGCCGACCTCTCCGGGCTGGTCCTCGGTCCCGACGGGGCGGCGTACGCCATCGACCGGGCCGCGCACACGGTGGTGCGGTTCGACCTCGCGAAGAAGACGGCGGCGGTCATCGTCCGCGAGGGGGACGGGCCCGGCAACGGGGTGGGTGACCCCTGGAAGCTCACCGTCGGGGGCCCGGACGTGGTGATCATCGACCGCAACGGCGGCGTGTGGCGCTGGCGCCCCGCCGACCGGAACGGTCACGGCACCCTGGGCCTGGTGGTGATGAACCGGTCCGTGACCTGGGGCACCGACCTGACCGACGTCGAGACGTTCGTGCAGAACGCCGACGCCGGCCTCTACAACCTCTACGTCGTGGACCCCAGCTCCCGGCAGATCCTGCGCTATGCGCCGGCGGCGGACGGCAGCGGGTTCCCCTCCGACCCGACCGGCTACCTCGCCACGGCGCAGGACGTCTCGGGCTACGAGCAGCTCTTCATCGACGGCGACATCTACGCGCTGAGCACGGACACCGTCACCCGGTTCGTCAACGGACGGCCCGACGCGTCGTTCACGCTGCAGGTGCCGCCGGACGGCCAGGACCTGCGTCCCGGCCACCACTACCAGCTGCTCACCGCGACGGCCACGCGCGGCCAGGGAACCCTGTACGTCTACGACGCGACCTGGAGCCGGGTGATCGCCTTCGACAAGGCGACGGGCGCCTATCTCGGCCAGTACATCGCGGCGGACGGGACACCGCCGTTCCAGGACGTACGGGGCATGTTCCTGCTGGACCCCGGGGGCGGCAAGGTGCCATCGATCGTGTGGGTCACGAAGGACCGCCTCATGGTCACGCCGCTCGAGGCGGCGCCGACCGGGGCGGCGGCCTCACCGTCACCCTCGCCGTCGCCCACCGCCACCCGGCGGACCGTGAGACCCACCATCCGCCCGAGCGCCCGGCCATGAGGGCCGGGGTGCCCCGGACCCGCGTGTAGAATCCCGCCATGGAGTCGGACGGGCTCAGCGAGATGGTCGTCGAGAGCGTACGGGTCCACATGCTCTCCAGCCAGCACGTGGTGATCCTCAAGGAACTCGGGCGCGAGCGCTACCTGCCGATCTGGGTGGGCCCCTGGGAGGCCAACGCGATCGCCATGAAGCTCCAGGATCTGAAGCCCGAGCGGCCGCTCACCCACGACCTGTTCGTGAGCACGCTGGAGCGCCTGGGCGCGACCCTGCGCCAGGTGGTGGTCTCGGACCTGGCGGACGAGACGTTCCGGGCGCGGATGTATCTCGAGGTGGGTGGACGCGCGCTGGACGTCGACGCACGCCCGAGCGACGCCATCGCGTTGGCGATCCGCGGCGGCGTCTCGATCTACGCGACGCAGGCGGTGCTGGATCGTGCCGGCGTGGAACCGGAGCCGGATTCCGAAGAGGAGGGCGGCGACCAGCTGGCCGTCTTCCGCGACTTCGTCAACTCGCTCGACATCGACCTGGGCGACATGCCGGGAAGCGGCGGCTCCGAGGGCAGACCGGGGCGCTAGCCCCGTCCGGCCCCCAGCACCGGCTCGCCCCGTCGCAGCGCCGCCTGCCGGTTCGCCCAGAGGCGCAGCCGGAGCAGCCAGAAGTCCCGGACCGCGCGCAGCACCACGCGCGGGTTCGAGCCGGTGGCGCGGCCGGCCGTCCGTGGATAGTGCGGCACGCCGACCTCCTCGAGCCGGCCGCCCCGTGCGGCGAACTTGATCAGCAGCTCCGCAGACAGGAACGCGCCTCCCGACTCGAGCCGGACCCCTTCGAGCGCCTGCCGCCGGAAGACCTTGCACGCACAGTCGACGTCGCGTACCCGGAGCCCGAAGAACGTGCGCAGCGCGAGCCGGTAGAGGCGGGCGTACAGCAGCCGCACCGCCGGGTCGGCCCGCTGCAGCCGGTACCCGACCACGGCATCCGGCGACGCAGGCGCAGCCAGCAGGTCCAGGAGCCGGCCCAGGTCGGCCACGCGGAACTGGCGGTCGCCGTCCGTGAACCCGACCACCGGGTACCGCGAGGCGGCGAATCCGCTCCGGAGCGCCGCGCCGTACCCCAGGTTGCCGGGGTGGTGGACCACGTGCACCACCCCGGGATGCTCGGCCGCCAGCCGATCGGCCAGGGCGGGCGTGGCGTCCGTGCTCCCATCGTCGACCGCGATGATCTCGAAGCGTTCGGCCAGCCCGGGGAGTGCCTCCAGGGCCTCGGCGACGAGCCCCTCGATGTTGTCCGCCTCGTCATGGGCCGGGAAGAAGTAGGAGAACGCCGGGAGGCGCTCCCTGGTCGGTGTCATCGCACTAGCTCCCAGAGCGGGCTGTAGCCGGGGATCGTGTCATGCTGCACGAGGTGATACTGGGACGCGAGTGACGCGAGTTGCGCGGGCTGGCGGATCAGGTAGATCGGCCGGCCCAGGGCCTCGAAATGGCGGATCGCGTTCTGCACCGTGTCGTACCCGTCGTCGAGCAGGGTCCGGTCGTCCACGATCTGGACGTCCGGCCGGCGCCCCTCGACCCAGCGCCCGTACCAGAGCGGCGTGGAGTAGCTCCACCACGAGATGACGACGGCATCGCGGGGGAGGATCGCATAGGCGGCGTCGAGCCACAGCGCGCCCTGGTTGCCGGCGGCGCCGGTCTGTTCCGTCCGGCCCGCCATGGCGCGCTGCGCGGGCAGGGCCAGCACGACGACCGCTGCGACCAGGATCGCGACGAGCCGGAGTGGCAGGGGGAAGCCCCGGTGCCACAGCCGGATCACTCCCCCGGCGACCGCATCCCAGGCCAGCGCGGCCGCGACGCCGGCCCACAACGCAAGGATCGCGACGGGGACCAGGTAGTAGCGATCGGGGAACCCGTCGTTGTAGGCGCGGGCGAACACGGTGACCAGCACGAACCAGGTGACGGTCAGCAGTGCGACGGGGATCCCCACGCCGCGCAGCCGGCCGAACCCGGCCAGCGCGAGCGCGAACCCAACCAGCGCGAGCACCAGGACGGCCATGCTCAGGTTCGTCGCGAAGAAGTCCACCACCGGACCCACCCCGCCCGCGAACGGATTCTGGAGCAGCCCGCTGAACTGGAGCCCCAGCACCAGGTAGGCGAAGCGGGCGGGCGTCGTCGGTCGGGCGTAGTCGAGGGGCGGGTTCATCGACGCGCGGATCGGGATGTACGCGTACAGCAGGACCGTCACGAGCAGGATCACGCCGGCGCAGGCGGCGACCAGGCGGAGCCGGCGGACGAAGAGCCGGGGCTGGACCGCCAGCAGCAGCACCAGGATGCCCGGCGCCAGGAGCACCGTGAGGGCGTGGTTCCCCAGCGCCACGGCGAAGACGGCCGCCGCCGCCAGCAGCAGGCGGTCCGCGGTCCGGTCGGGCAGCCCGGCGCGTCGCGGATCGACCTCGCGCACGCGCTGCGTCCACGCGACCAGCAGATACAGCAGCAGCATGGACAGGAACAGGTGCAAGGCGTGCGGGTCGGCGCGCTCGGCGGTCCACCAGGCAATGGAGGACACGGCGAGCAGCAGGCCGCCACCCACGGCGGGGATCGAACGCCCGGTCAGCCGGTGGATGGTTGCCGCCACCAGGCCGGCCGCCCCCGCGACCAGGATCGCGGAGAACAGGTTGATCCGGAACGCGGTCTCGCCGAACGGCGACAGCAGGATGTTGGCGGCCCACGTCAGGAGCACGTACGACGGAAAGCCCGTGGGGTGCGCGATCCCCAGCACGGGTCCGACCGTCTGGAACTCCGCGGTATCCCAGAATCCGACCCCGGGCA
>JAJYEB010000099.1 GCA_021790375.1 Chloroflexota bacterium
CATCATCGCTGCCGAGCCGATGCCGGGCGAGAACGTGCAGGGGCTCCGGTCGCTCGACGAAGGGTTCGTGCCGGAGGTCTTCGACCCGTCGATCCTCGATGCGAAGTACCTGGTCTCGAACGGCGACGCGATCGCGGCGCTGCGGGCGCTGACCGAACGCGAGGGGATCTTCGCGGGGGTCTCGTCGGGCGCCGCGCTGGTGGCGGCGGCCAGGGTCGCCCGCGAGATGGAGCACGGCACGATCGTGGTGCTGCTCGCGGACGGGGGCTGGAAGTACCTGTCGGGCGGGATCTGGACGCGCGATCTCGACGAGATGGAGCGCGACCTGGAATCGCGGAGCTGGTGGTGAGCGAGGGTTCACCGGTCGCCGCGGGTTCGTCGGCTGCCGCGGGCTCGTCGGTCACTGGGGGCTCGTCGGTTGCCGCGGGCACGTCGGCTACCGGGGCCTCGTCAGCCGCCCGTCTGCCACGCGTGCTTCGCGACGAGCTTGTCGCCTGGGCCAGGGCCGGCTATCCGAACGAGGCCTGCGGCATCCTTGCCGGCACCCGCCCCCACGACGAGGGCGGCGCCCCGCTCGCGTTCCACGGCCTCACGAACGCCGCGGGCTCGCCGTACCGCTACCTGATCGATCCCCAGGAGCAGCTCCGGCTGATGCTGGCCCTCGACGACGCCGATCAGGTCGCCTGGGGGATCTTCCACTCGCATGTCCGCTCTCCCGCGGAGCCATCACCGACCGACATCGGGCTCGCCTTCTATCCCGACGCGCTCTACCTGCTCTGCTCGCTGGCCGACATGGACGCGCCGGTCGTGCGTGCCTGGCGGATCCGCGACGGCGCGGTGACGGAAGTCCCGCTCGAGATCGACGGCTAGACCGGGAATACACACGGCTAGACCGGGACTACACCGGGCGCACGCCGCGCAGATCGTCGGTCATCGCAGGCCCCAGGATCCGAACTCCGTCAAGGGCCGCCGCCACGTGCCCGTCGCCGCGGCGCCTCGCCCGGTCGAGCTGATCGTCCGTCAGGAGCAGCGGGGTCACCGCCCGCCCGAGCCGCATCCCCATGAGGGCAAGCCTCGCCACCAGGCCGCCGGGATCCTCGATCTCCCCGACGACGAGCAGGTCGAGGTCGGCGTACGTCAGCGTACGCCCGGGCTGAGTGATCGGACCGTACACGTACACCGCGGAGACGCGTTCACCACGGAGCCGTTCCGCAACCGGAAGGTCGACCAGGGCGGTCGCGTATGCCATCGGATAGTGGACGCTGTCACGGTTCGGCCCGAACCGATCCCGGCCGGCCCGACGCGAGCGCTGGACGATGCCCCGTTTCTCCAGGGTGGCAAGCGCCGACTCCGCCGGAGTGTAGGCAAGGGCCGCCGCGTGCGAAACGCCCGCGATCGAGAGTGGAGCGGCCGGGTGCAGCATCAGCGCGGTGTTGACCCGCGCCAGCGAGTGCGGAAGCATCCTGGATCCTCCGATCGGCGGGATGCAGGACGGCGGCGGACGGGAGCGATGCGGCGGCTGAGGCGGGCCGCGGCGGCTGAGGCGGATTGCGGCAGGGCGCATTGCGGCGGCTGAGGCGGGCCGCGGCGGCGCGCGTGCTGTGCACCGACTGACCACCGCGTCTGGCTCACGCGTCCCGCCGAATGCCCTCGGCGAGCGGGCATACAAAGTATGGCGCGGACGCCGATCTGCGTCACCATGTCGGCTGCGACCCGCTCGTCATCGCCGAAACCCTGGTCTGCGCACCCGCCGTATTGGCGTGGTGATCCGTGCGCGGTCGTCTGCCCCTCGTCTGAGCGGCGATGCCTGCCCCCCTTCGTGTCCGCACCGGCGGTCCGCGTACCCGCGACCCCGCCTGATGCCGGCGCGGCGGCCCAGTTACCCGCGCAGGCGGCCCAGCCACCCGCGCGGCGACCATGCCCAGGCGTGCGACCGCGATGTCCGCGCAGGAGAACTGGCGGCCGCGAGGCGCGAACCCGATCCCCGTCGGCGGACAACGGTCCATCTGCCATACAAAGTATGGTCGGCCGGAGGGGGGTTGCCGGGACGATGGTCGGCCGAAGGGGGCTGCCGGGACGGGGCGGGGGCGCCGTACCGCCGACCTTCAGGCGCGGAAGACCGCGAGCAGTGCCACGCCCACGGCAATGGCTCCGACGCCCGCGACCTGGATGCGGCTTAGCCGCTCGCGGAACAGCACCCAGGCGGCGACGGCGGCGATGGCCGCGAACTCCGAGCCCAGCACGGATGCGATGGCGATCCCGTGCTCGGACGCGACGGTGTAGACGGCGAAGCCCACCACTTCCATGAAGCCTGACAGCGTGACGAACGGCGCCGCACGCCGGGTTAGCCGCAGGTTGCGCGTGAACAGCAGCGGCAGCGCGATGAACACGAACCCGACGAGACGCGCCGGCAGGACGACCCAGGCGATCGGGAGGTCGGCGCTGACCTGTCCCGCCGAGAACAGCACGGTCCCGAACGCGAGGGCCGCGCCGAACCCGAACAGTGCGGGAACCAGCCGCGCCGTGCGCTCGCCCCCCTTCGGTTTCGAGGATGGATCGAGCCCGGCAGCCAGGACGATGCCGCCGGCGATCAGCGCGAGCGAACCGCCGACGGCCGGCGCGATGGCTTCCCCCGCGATGGCGGCAATGACCGCGGCGACGGCTCCCTCGGCCGAGGCGATGGGTGCGACCACGCCCACTCGCCCCAGCCGCAGTCCCGCGTACTCCAGCAGGAGCCCGACCACGTTGCCGGCACCGACCAGGAAGAGCCAGAACGCCGAACGCGGGTCGAGGGCCACGGGCACGGCGAGCACGAACGGCGCCACGATCACGAGCCCGATCGTCATGACCCAGGCAAGCGTCAGACGGGCGCCGATCAGTCGGCTCGCCTCCGCCGACGACATCGTGGTCACGGTCCAGCAGAGGGCCGCTCCGAGTCCCCCGAGGATCGCGATGGTCGTCCCGGTCACAGGCGCGTGCCGCGAGTACCAATCCCGGGCGCGTACGGGCGCGTGCCCCGCGTACCCGTCACGGGCGCGTGCCGGGCGCGCGATCAGGCCCCGGGTCCGCGTCCGCCTCGATATCCCGGCCGGCCTGGTCGTGGTGGTGCGCGGCGGCCGTCAGTTCGTGCACGACCGACCCCGTCGCAGCGTGCTCCTCGACCCACCGCGCGGCGGGCACGGCCCAGTACTCCGCCAGCGCATCGAGCCTGCCCGAGTACGCCGCGCGCGCCTGCTCGAACGCCGGCCACGCCACGTCGATCGGTTCCAGCTCGTAGCCGGCAGTCGAAAGGCGGCGGTGCGCCTCGATGAAGTCGGCCGGCGTCACCCCGGAGCCCTCGTGCCGCAGGCCGACGAAGTTGCTGATGTCCTCGGCGAAGTGGCCCCCGACCCGCCTGGTGAGCTCTGCCTGTGCTCGCGACACGCCGCGGATCGTGGTGATCACGAGGGTGGCCGCGTCGAGCACTGCCCCGAGTGAGCTGACCCACGACATGTTGTCGTGGCTGGACCGGAAATACCCGAGGATCGGGTACGCGACGTGGGTGTCGAGCACCTCGGCCGACCAGCGTTCCCAGTCGGCGAAGAGCGCGGGCAGCTCTGCCGTGATTCCGAGCTCGGCGTACGTCTCCAGCAGCACGATCGCCGACGGTGGCGCGCCCGCCCGTGCCTGCAGCGTCACGATCAGGATCTCCCGGCGCTGGAACGAGCCGAACAGCGAGAACAGGTACGTGATCACGAGCGCGACCACACCCAGCCCGTTGGCCGCCGCCGTGAGCGCCACGATCCTCGCGAGCGGCCCGGCCGCCAGCACGTCGCCGAAGCCGAGCGTCAGCACCGACGTGCCCGCGAAGTAGATGGTCGTACCCAGGTCGGCCGGAACCGGACGCAGCTCTCCCCGCAGCGCGTACAGCACCAGGCCGTACCCGAGCACCAGCACGACCAACCAGCAGATGAGCAGGGCGATCACCAGGGCAGGCGCGTAGATGCCGAGGATCCGCTCCCGGCTGAGCCCGTTGCCGAGCCTCCGGCCCATGAAGCGCCAGCCGCGCCAGCTGAGCGCGGTCAGGTGGCGTGCGATCCGGAATCGTCCAGGGGTCGGGCGGGGCACCACCACCGTCTCGAACACGTCCAGCAGGACGAGTGCGATGCAGAACGCGCCGGCGACGAAGGCGAGGGGCTCCATGTGCGCCGATCATCCCATGGCGCGCCTGAGTGCGGAAGCGCGTGGGGCGTGCAACCGCGCGGGTGGGCGCAACCGCGCGGGAGCGCGGACGAGCCGGCATGCCGGAGGCGCGGACGCTGGGCCGGAAGCGCGGACGCTGGGCCGGAAGCGCGGACGCTGGACCGGGAAAGCGCGGACGCTGTGCCGGAAGCGGGGACGCGTCCTCCCGCGCGGCTACTTCGGCGGCGGTTGCGGCGGGCGCGTGCGCCTCAGGACCTCGAGCCGCTGCTCGAACTCGTCCGCTGGAATCTCACCCCGGGCAAACCGCGCCCGCAGGATCTCTTCCGGGTCGTCCGGCTGGGGCTGTTGAGTCCAGGACCGGTCCGGCGCGCGGGATCCGGAGAACAGGCGCACCGCCAGCAGGACGATGAGCCCGATGAGGACGAGCCAGAAGAGCAACCCGATGATCCCGCCGACCCAGCCACCCGGGCCGGTGTGCCAACCCCAGTACATCATGCGGTGTCACCACGGATTCGATTGCTGTCGCCCGGCGTGTGCGTCGAGCACCTGTGCATTCTTTCGCGCGTCGTTGAACCATGACTGAAAGCAGCCGCTGCCTGCCGGGGCAGTGTGGCGCCGAACGCCCATTGATGCCGACCGCCCGTTGGCGCCAACCGCCCATTGGTGCCAACCGCCCGTTGGCGCCAATGTTCACGCAATCCGCCGGGCGCGCAGATCCGCACGGCGTCCGACCGGCCTGGGAACAGGTCAGGCCCGCGGCCGCCGCGTCTCCGCCAGGTGCGCCTTCCAGCCGGCCGGATCGCTGTCGATGCTGCTGCCCTGCCAGCCGCACGTGCAGGTCACCTGGCGCATCCGGTGCCGGTACTCCTCGATGACGTGCTTGACGAGCGGCAGCCCGTCGGCCCCGGCCGGCTCCGGCTTTCGCGGCGGTCCCGATCGTTGCCAGTGCATGGTCGTCCCGGGTACCCGCCGAGCGCTACTCGGTGGCCTCGCGAACGTGGGCCGCGCGCGGGCCACGCGGGCTCGGCTCGACCTCGAACTGGACCTTCTCGCCTCCCGCCAGCCGGTCGAAGTCGAGCGACTGCTCGACGGCGCTCCGGTGGAAGAAGTATTCCTTGCCGTCCTCGGCCGTGATGAAGCCGAAGCCGCGGTCGGAGACGACCTTCTTGACAGTACCGGTGGTCATGCTGACCTTCCTCTTCGCTTCCCGAGCTGGAAAACGCAGGCGCAGGTCCGAGAAGGGAGACCACGCGGCGCATCGCCGACATCCGGCGATATCACAGTCTAGTCCTGCTTGGGCTCTGCCACTTCCGCGGGGGGTTGCGCCTCGCGCAACAGGTCGGCGTACTCCGGGTGCCTGCGGATGTACGCGGCGATGAAGGGACACTTTGCCGTCACGCCGAGGCCCCGGGTGCGGACGTCGTCGAGCGCGCCGGCAGCCAGGCGACTGCCCACACCACGGCCTTCGAACTCGGCCGCGACCTCCGTGTGGGTGAACACGATGCGACCGGGCAGCTCCTGGTACTCGGCGAAGCCGGCGAGGCGGTCGTCGACCAGGGCCTCGTATCGTTGTGCCGCGGGTCTGTCCACGATCCGGACCTGCTCGTCCACCATGCCCCCCGAATGATCTGGCGTGGGTCGTGTTCCGCCAGGGCCGGATCGTATCAGGGCGGCGTGCCGGCATCGTGGTTGTGTACCGCCATGTGGGTCGTGTGCCGCCATCGGCTCCACCTTCCGGCGCCAGGACCGGTGCGGAGCGCGGGGAGGGACGGCGCAGGCCGAGATGTCAGCGCAGGCCCGTGTCGGGCGCCGGCACGAGCATCGCCCCGAGCGGAATCCGCTGACGCACGCGGTGCGAACGCTACGGGGGCACTGAGCAACGTCACGACCGGGTTCGGGCGGCACGGCTCGCACCCCTGATCGGGAATCGCGGTCCGCGGCTGCCACCGGAGATCGGCACAACTGCGCCGCGGCCACGTAGTGCTCGCCTGGTGTTCGTTAGCGTCGATCTCCCGCCCGGCGTCCGCTATCGCACACCCGGCGAGCGTAAACGCCGCTCAGGCAGCCGACGCAGCCGACGATCCGACGCAGCCGCCGATCCGACGATCCGCCCCGGCCGCCGCCCCCCTACCCGCCCCCCGTCCGACCCCGTGCCACCATCGCCTCCACCAGCCCCGACTCCGTCGGCGTGCTTCCCAGCCCCAGCCGCGCCCCCACCCGCGCGGGGAGCGTCGGCTCCAGGTACGTCGACGCCAGGGCCGGCCAGTTCGGCTCGGCGAACACCTCGGCCGGCGTCCCGTCGAGCACGATCCGCCCGGCCCGCATCACCACCACGCGGCGCGACGTCTCCGCCACGAAGCGCATGTCGTGGCTGATCGTGATCACCGTGCGTCCCTCGTCCGACAGCCGCTCGATGATCGTCCGCACCCGCGCCACCCCGCGGGCGTCCTGCCCTGTCGTCGGCTCGTCCAGGATCACCACCGGCGTGGCCATCGCCAGGATCGAGGCGATCGCCAGCAGCTTGCGCCGCGAGAACCCCAGGTCGTACGGGTTGTGGTCGGCCACGTCGCCCAGGCCCACCGCGTCGAGCGCCTCGTCCACCGCGCGGTCCAGGTCGGCCCCGCGTACCCCCAGGTTCCGCGGCCCGAACGCCACCTCCGCCCGGACCCTCCCGGCGAAGATCTGGCGGTCCGGGTTCTGGAACGCGAGCCCCACCTTCGCGGCCAGCTGGGCGACGTGGAACCGCGTGGCGTCGACGCCATCCACCAGCACGCGCCCCTCGGTCGGCCGCAGCAAGCCGTTGAGCTGCCGGACCAGCGTGGACTTGCCGGACCCGTTCTGCCCGACGATCGCGACGCGCTCCCCCGGGCCGATC
>JAJYEB010000100.1:0-2312 GCA_021790375.1 Chloroflexota bacterium
CAGGTAGCAGACCGGGGCGGAGGTGCCCCGCTGCGACGTGGCAGCCGACGACGAGGTCCGGGAAGCGTCTTCGGTCAACATGCGGCGAGTATACCCGCGACCGGGACTCCGAACCCCGGCCGCCGGCGCCGTCACGCTCAGAGAACGCCGGCCACCGACAGCACCACGACCCCCAGGTAGGCCGCGTAGAACGCCCCGCCGGCGAGCAGCCCGCGGCCGGTCAGCCGGTGCCGCCGGAGCATCGGCAGGAAGATCGCGGCGGTCGAGGCGAACGCGATGGCCGCCGAGGCGAAGGCGAGCAGCGAGGCCGGCGTGACGGTCCAGGCGTCGGCGGCGAGCAGCAGGGCGAGGACCGTCGGGATGCAGCTCTGGAAGACCATCGCGCCGGTGATGTTGCCCATGGACAGGGTGTCCTTGCCCTGCCGGATCCAGATCACGCTGTTGAACTTCTCGGGGAGCTCGGTCGCGATCGGGGCGATCACGAGCGTCATGATGGTGGGGTCCACGCCGGCCCCGGCCGCGAGCTGACCCACCGCATCCACGAACACCACCGCGCCACCCACGATCGCGCCCAGCGCCACCAGGACCTGAAGGCCGATCAGGCGCAGCCGGGGCGTGCGCTCGCGGCGCCGCGGATCCAGTCGCCGGAACCGCAGCGGCCGGAGGTCGTCCCCGGCATCCTCGTCCCGCTCGGCCCCCAGGTGGGCGCGCACGTACACCACGTACAAGCCGAGCAGGACGACCGCCACGAGTACCTTGCCGGCGGCGAGCGGCGCCGGGAGCAGGGCGGCCCCGATCGCGAGCGCGTAGGCCACCGCGAAGTGCCGCACGTCCTGGGCGATGACCAGCGGCTTCACCTGCAGCCGGTCGTCACCCTGTCGGCCGCGAGCGCGGATGAGGACCGCGACCCCGGTCACCAGCATAGCCAGGGTGGCGAGCATGAAGGGCGCCCCGAGAATCGCGCCGATCCCGATCTCCGCCTCGTGCGGGTGCCCGCTGCGCGCGCCCATCACGATGGCCACGAACGGGATCATCGTCTCCGGCATCGCGGTCCCGACCGCCGCCAGGACGCTGCCGACCGCGCCCTCGGCGAGATCGAGCCGGTGGCCCATCCACTCCACGCCGTTGGTGAACAGCTCCGCCCCGAGCAGGATCAGGCCCAGCGAACCGATCAGCAGGATCGCTTCCATGCGCG
Organism: Chloroflexota bacterium; assembly: GCA_021790375.1. Lineage (GTDB taxonomy): Bacteria > Chloroflexota > Limnocylindria > Limnocylindrales > CSP1-4 > JAJYNJ01. Next base: position 1,196 of record JAJYEB010000100.1, read on the forward strand.
GCTCTACCTGGTCACCAGGGCGACCGCCGTCGACACGGCCAGGACCGCGAAGACGCCGAGAGCCACGGCCGCCTGGCGACGATCGCCCTCGCGCAGGTAGCCGATGCAGGCGACGGCCACCCGCGCCGACGGCAGCGCGACCGCGATGCCCAGGCCCACCCACAGGAACCCGGCGGCGCGTCCGGCGAGTACGTCGGCGGCCAGGCGCGAGGGCCGGAACGCCGGGCCGGGCTCCGTCACCGGCACGTGCCCGGCCAGCAGCATGGCCACGGTGCCCGCCGCCACCAGCGCCACGCTTGCCGCCGTGCCCACCGCCAGCAGCCGCGCCACCAGGCGCGGAGTGGCGGACCCGGATTCAGGCACCCTGGCCACCCACCGGCAGCGCCAGCGCGCGAGCGCCCATCTCCACGGCGGTGTAGCAGAGCACCACCACGAACAGCGTGCGCACCACCCCGGCCGGCACCCGGTGCGCGACGCGCGAGGTCACCACGGCGCCTGCGAACACGCCCACCACCACCGGGCCGGCGACGTAGGGATCGACCTGGCCGCGCAGCAGGTAGAGGATCGCGGAGGCCGATGCCGTCACCCCGATCATGAGGTTGCTGGTCGCGGTGGCGACGCGCAGCGGCACCCCCATCACGAGGTTCATTGCCGGCACTTTGACCACCCCGCCACCGACCCCGAGCAGCGCCGAGAGGACACCGGCGACGAAGGCGAGCCCGATCCCGGCCGGCAGGCGCCGGACGGCATAGTCCGCGCCCCCGAGCGACGCGAGATACCCGTGGATCGCGCTCGCGGGGGCCGTGCCGGTGCCCGGGACGACGGCCGTGCCGGTGCCCGGCGCGGCGGCCGCCGCTGCCGGCTGCCGTGCCCCGGCGCGGCGCACCATGCTCCAGGCCGTGTATCCCAGCATCGCCGCGAAGAGCCCGGCCAGCACGCGGTCCGAGAGCAGGAACGCCACGAGCCCGCCGATCAGCGCCCCGGTCGCAGTGAACAGCTCCAGCGTGAGGCCCAGGCGGAGGTTGGCCAGCCGCCGCTCGAGGTACACGGCGGCGCTTGCCGAGGACGTCGTGATCACCGCCACCAGGCTGACCGCCACCGCCTCGCGGAACGGGAG
>JAJYEB010000100.1:2322-6911 GCA_021790375.1 Chloroflexota bacterium
GCCGAGGGTCAGCAGCGGGACGATCAGGATGCCGCCGCCGAGGCCGAGGAGGGCGCCGAACGTCCCGGCGAGCAGCCCGCCACCCGCCAGGAGCAGGGTCAGGGCCATGCCGCCGCGCCGGCGCCGCGGGGCGCGCCGCTCACCCCTGGCGCGGCGGTCCCCGGCATCAGCGCGTCAGGGACGCAGGTGCTGCGGGGCGTAGGGCAGCAGCGCCACGTGGCGCGCGCGCTTGAGCGCCACCGACAGCTGCCGCTGGTGCTCGGCGCAGGTCCCGGTCTTCCGGCGCGGCTCGATCTTGGCCCGCTCCGACAGGTAGCGGCGCAGGCGGTTGACTTCCTTGTAGTCGATCTGCGACGCCTTGTCCGCGCAGAACGCGCAGACCTTCCGGCGCCGCCGGTCGCGGTAGTAATCGTCTCGCTTCTTGGACCTTACAGGCGGCACGGTTCGCAATCCTCTCGTTCGATGTCAGGTTCGGTCGTCTGGTGCGCCGGCCCGGCTGCCCCCCGCGGCGGCGTCAGAACGGCAGGTCGTCCAGGTCGGCGTAGGTCTCGTCGCCGCCCTCGCCAGCCGGGGCCGGTTCGCCGCGCGCGGGACGGGACGCTGCCGGCTCGGCGCCCTCCGTGTCCTCGCGCGGTCGCGCGTCGAGCGGCGTCACGGTCTGGGCGACCAGCTCGGTCGTGTACCGCTTCTGCCCCTCACGATCCTCCCATTGCCGGGTCTGGAGCCGGCCCTCGACGTAGACCTTGCGGCCCTTGCGCAGGTAGCCGGCGGTGCGCTCCGCGAGCGGCCCCCAGGCCACCACGCGGAACCACTCGGTCTCCTCCTGCCACTCGCCGTTCGCCCCCTTGTAGTTGCGGTTCACCGCGACCGTGAACTGCGTCACGGCCTGCCCGCTGGGCGTGTAGCGCATCTCGGGGTCGCGTCCGAGGTTGCCGATGATCATGCACTTGTTGAGGGACATGGGACCCTCCCGCTCGCGGACCGGCGCTGCTAGTCGATGGCGGCCGGGGCGGCCTCGCTCTCCGACTCGTCGATGTACTCGCCGCGCGGCTCCTCCTCTTCCTCCTCGGGGGGCGCGACTTCAACGTCGGCCCGGCGGGCGGCGGGACGCTCCACGCGCGTCACGAGGTACCGCAGCAGTTCCTCCGTGATGCGGAGCCCGCGCTCCAGCTCCTCGATCGCGGCGGATGGAGCGTCGAACAGCGCGATGTAGTAGGAGCCTTCGCGATGGGGGCCGATGGGATACGCGAGCCGGCGGCGGCCCCACGGGCTCACCTTCACCAGCTGGCCCTCGGCCGCGCTGATCGAGCGGGTGATGCGGTCAAGCGTGGCCTGAACGCGTTCCTCGGCCAGATCCGGCCGGATGACGAGCATGAGTTCGTAACGGCGCATGCGCCAGGATTCTCCTTCCTGTGGGAGATGCCCCGATCGGGATCGGATTGCCATGCGGGCACGATCCTGCGGCGGAGCCGAAAGGACCGGCGGAGTATAGCACCCGGGCCACTGCTAGACTGGCGCCGTCCTTTCACACAGGGAACCGGAGGAGACCCGTGCCGGCCAGTTCGATCCTGCTGCTCGAGGCCGATCCGGCCGAGGCCGACCGGATCGCGGAGATCCTTCGGCGTGCCGGCCACACGGTCGAGATCGCCCCCGACCGGGACGCGCTGCTCGACGGGGCAGCCGGCCACGGCGTCCTGCTGGTCGACCTTCCCGGCGACGGCACCGACGCCGCGGCGCTCGTCCACGAGTTGCGCGCCCGGCCGCCTGCCGCTCCCCTCCCCGTCCTGTGCTTCGCCCAGACCAGGGACGTGGACGAGCGGGTGCGCCTGCTGGAGGCCGGTGCCGACGACGTGATCGTCCGCCCCTTCGACGCCCGCGAACTCGAGGCCAGGGTCGACGCACTGACCCTGCGGTACCAGCGCTCCGGTGGGGTCGCGCCGGTGCCCTCGCAGCCCGCGGTCACCACGCGGCAACACCAGGCGATCGCGTTCTTCGGCGCGAAGGGCGGGGTGGGGACCACGACCATCGCCGTGAACGTTGCCGTCGGCCTCGCCGAGCGCCAGCCGGGGCAGGTCGCGCTGGTCGACCTCGCCCTGCCGCTCGGGCAGGTGCCGACCCACCTCGATCTGAAGCCCCGGCACCAGCTTGGTGACGTGCTCGCCGATCCGGACGAGGCCGGCGTCCGCGCCGCGGCCGAGCACTACGCCGACACGCTGGACGTGTTCTGCCTTCCCGACGATCCGCGGGACGCGGACCGGCTCACCGGCGCCAACCTGGTGGCGGCCCTCGAGGCCGTCCGGGCCGCGTACCTGTTCGTGGTCGTGGACGCGGGTGCGACGCTGGGGGAACGCGCGCTCGCGCTCCTCGGGGCCGCGGACCGCATCGTGCTGGTCACGCTCCCCGAGATCCCGGCCCTGCGGGCACTCGTCTCGGTCGAGCAGGTGCTGGGCGAGCAGCGCCTGACGGACCGGACGCTCCACGTGGTGAACCACCTCTTCGCCCACGAGCCTCTCAAGCGCACCGACATCGAGGAATCACTCGGCACGACCGTCGCGCTCGAGTTGCCCCACCACGACCTGCTCTTCGCCAGGGCGGTCAACGAGGGCGTGCCGGTCGTCCGGGCGGCACCCCGATCGGAACCGGCCGAGCGGCTGTCACGCCTCGCGTCGATCGTGGCCGGTGCGGCGGAGCCGGGCGAGGAGCCCGAGGCCGCACCCAGGCGCCGCTTCGGGCTCCTGCGGCGGGGCCACGACTGATCAGCGCACCAGGACGCGATCGGGCGGGCTCCAGACGCTGTTGGCGTTGAGCGGCGTGGGCACCGCGGCGGCGACCACGTACCACATGCCCGTGGTGAGGAACCGCCACGCGAATGAGGCGACGCCCGTGACATCCACGGCAACGCGTTGCTGCCGGGCCAGCACCCATCGGCCGGACACCAGCCGGTAGAGCCGGTAGGTGGCCACCGGGGCGGACAGCTCGGGGCGCGCCGGCCGGATCGTCGTGGTGAACGTCACCGTCGAGCCCTGGGCGATCGTCCTGGTCACGGTGCCGTACGCCGGACGCAGCAACGCGATCTGCCGGACCACTACCCGGGCGGATGCGGAGATCGTCGGACCGAGATCGACGGACGCCGGTGCGATCGCGCGGTACCACAGGTTCGTCGCGGGCCGGTACTCGAACGACGCCTCGCCGGAGCTGCCGGTGGACAGCGTCGCGATCGTGCGCCAGCTGATCGCGTCCGCCGATGCCTGCAGCTGGACCTGGCGGGACTGCACCGGTGGACCGCCCGGCGGCACGGCCAGCTGGACCGCCAGCGACACGCCGGACCCCCACGTGATCGTCGAAGCCGCCGGCGACACGGTGAGCGTCGGCACGGCCGTGGTCGCCGGATCCACGTCGAAGGCGGAGGAGGTCGCCGGCGACAGCGCGGGCGAACCCGGTGCCGGCGGCGCGGCTGCGGTCGCCGTCAGCACGACGTTCGGCGTCGCGTCCCGGATCGTGCAGCCCGTGAACCGCGCGATGCCCGCCACCGCCGCGACCGTCGTGCCCCCGGCGCAGGTGAAGGCGTCCGGCGCGAGGGCGGCGCCGGGAGTCCCGGCCGCGCCGCCGGGAGCCAGCGTCGCGGCCCCGAGCGTCACGCTCAGCGTGGCTCCGGGGCCCGCGGCGACGCGCTGGCCGAACTCGTCGACGACCTCGACCGACGGCTGCGGCACCAGCGGGGCGCCCGCCAGCCCGCCGATGGGCTGCTCGGCGAAGCGCAGCGACGCCGGCACGTTGGGAGGCGGTCCGAGGGTGAGGCGCCCGTACCCGGCGGTCGAGTTCGGGACCGGCGAGCCGATCGCCGCCGCATGCTGCGTGAGGTACTGCACCAGCTGGGCCGTGGTCCAGCCGGGGTGAGCGGACAGGACGTCCGCCGCAGCGCCGGCCACGAACGGCGTGGCCTCACTGGTGCCGCAGAACGTCGCGATCATCCGCGTGTCCGCGCAGTCGGCGGCCACGAGATCCGGCTTGACGCGGCCATCCAGGGTCGGCCCCTGGCTGCTGTACGGCTCCACGGTCGACGGGGCGCTTGCGTCGACGGCACCCACCACCAGCATCCCGGGGTTGCGGCCGTCGGCGGGTGCCGTCAGCGTGTCCTGGGCGACGTGGTATTCCAGGGGCGCCTCGACCTCGGATTGCACCAGCAGCTGCACGCGGGATGCCGCGCCGCCGGAGCTGCGATGCGCCGAGATCTCGTACGCCCCGGTGGACGGCACGTCGTACTCGAGCGTCTCGACCGGGTCGCCGGTCCCGTTCTGCAGGTTGCTCGACGAGGCGACCGGGACGGGGTCGCCGGCCTGGTAGAGCCCCAGGTCGTAGTCGTCGGAGGCATGGCCCCAGGGATCGGACCAGCGGAGCGAGACCACCACGTGATCGCCCTGCTGGAGCGTGAGGCGGTTGGAGGTGTCGGTGCCGGAGAACTCGAGCCAGCCGTTGGCGTCCTCGCGCCAGGGGCCGATCCAGCCCTGCTCGCCCGAGTTGCCGGCGGCGTTCACCCAGAGCGCTCCCTCGGCGACGGCCCGATCCACCAGCGCGTAGGCCGTGTCCGC
>JAJYEB010000101.1 GCA_021790375.1 Chloroflexota bacterium
GGCCGCGATGTACAGCCGGTGGTCGGGGGCCTCCTCCACGAACGACACGACCGCCGAGCACCCGTCCGTCCCGGCCGCGAGCGACGACAGGCGGGGATCGTCGAGCCGCATCGCCACCTCTGCGCTGAGGTCCTGCAGCTGGTACCCGGTCAGGCCGAGCTCGGGGAACACGATCAGGTCGGCGCCGTCCGCGCGTGCGCGGGCCAGCACCTCGCGGTGGGTGGCGAGGTTCTCGTCGAGGCGGCCCAGGCGAGGCGCGAGCTGCGCGAGCGCGATCCGGCGGCGCTGCATGGGGCGAGTCTAGCGGCTCGTGCGGCCCTGCCGCGGACGGACCGCGTCGCCGGCGGCGGATCTCGTGCGGGGCGCCGGCGGTCGATGCGCGTGGGGGGTGCCGGTGGCGAACTCAGGCGGGCGCGCCGCCGGCGGCTTCCGGCGCACTCGTGCCCGTGAGGGCGGTGGCCGACTCCGGCATGCCCTGCGTCCGGTCCGCGAAATGGCACGCGGCGAAGTGCCCGGGGCGGTACTCGGTCAGCGGCGGCGAGACGGTCTCGCACTCCGCCGGGTTTCCCAGCCGCTCGCGGAGCCAGCAGCGCGTGTGGAAGTGGCATCCGGGAGGCGGGGCCGCCGGATTCGGCACGTCGCCCTTGAGGATCACGCGCCGGCGGCGAGCCTCCACCGACGGATCCGGGATGGGCACCGCGGAGAGCAGCGCCACCGAGTACGGGTGGAGGGGTCGCTCGTTCAGCTCGCGCGACCCTGCGACCTCGACGATCCGGCCCAGGTACATCACCGCGATCCGGTCGCTGGTGAAGCGGACCACCGAGAGGTCGTGCGCGATGAACACGTACGTCAGCCCGAACTGGGCCTGCAGGCGCTCGAGCAGGTTGATGATCTGCGCCTGGATCGAGACGTCCAGCGCGCTGATGGGCTCGTCCGCGATGATCAGGTCGGGGTTCACCGCGAGCGCACGGGCGACGCCGATGCGCTGCCGCTGGCCGCCCGAGAACTCGTGGGGGTACCGCTCGCCGTAGTCGGGATCGAGGCCCACCACGCCGAACAGCTCGCGGATGCGAGCGCGGCGCTCGTCCCGCGTCCCGATGTCGTGGATGTCGAGCGGCTCACCCACGATCCCCGAGGCGGTCATGCGCGGGTTGAGGCTGGCGTACGGGTCCTGGAAGATCATCTGCATGCGCCGCCGCATGCGCCTGAGCGGGGCGCCCTCGAGCCGGGTGATGTCGGTGCCGTCGAACACGATGCGCCCGCCCGTCGGCCGGTACAGCCGGAGGATGGCCCGGCCGGCGGTGCTCTTACCGCACCCGGACTCGCCGACGAGCCCGAGCGTCTCGCCCCGTCCCACGGAGAGCGACACGCCGTCGACGGCCCGCACATCCCCCACGTGACGCGCGAAGACGATCCCCTGCGTGATGGGGAAGAACATCCGCAGGTCGGTCACCTGGAGCAGGTCGCCGCCGTCGGACGTCGCTCCGGACACGGGCGCGGGCGCCGCCACGGGCATGCTCATCGCCACGGCTCCGTCGTGGCGGGCGGCTCCGGGAGCCCGTGCGCACCCGGCAGCGCGGCCGCCTCGTCGGCGTCGGCCGTGAAGACCACGCGTTCTCCCTCCTCCGCGACGGGCCCGGCTCCCCGTCCACCGGACCCTCCGGGCGGCGGCGCCGCCACGAACCCGTCGCGCAGCGGTGCTCCGGCGACCGCCTCCTCGGCGGTCGCGGGATTCCAGCAGGACACCCGGTGCGTTGCCTGCGGTCCCGTGGTCCGGATCGTCGCGCCGGCCTCCAGCGGCTCCAGGGACGGGCCGGTCTCCCAGCACGCCGGCAGCCGCCAGGCGCACCGGGGCGCGAAGGGACAGCCGACGGGGGCCCGGCGCAGGTCTGGCGGCGTGCCCTCGATCGGGATCAGGGGCTCGCCCTCCGGGCTGTCGAGGCGCGGGATCGAGTGGAGCAGGCCCACGGTGTACGGGTGACGGGGATGCGCGAACAGCTCCGGCGTGGGCGCGGTCTCGACCACGAACCCCGCGTACATGACGTTGATCCGGCCGGTCATCCCGGCCACCACCCCGAGGTCGTGGGTGATAAGGACCACGGCCGTGCCCCGCTCCGTGGTCAGGCGCTGGAGCAGTTCCAGCACCTGCGCCTGGATCGTCACGTCGAGCGCCGTGGTCGGCTCGTCGGCGATCAGCAGCTTCGGTTCCAGGGCGAGCGCCATGGCGATCATCACGCGCTGGCGCATCCCGCCGGAGAAGTGGTGCGGGAAGCTGCCGAGACGAAGCTCCGGGTTGGGGATGCCCACCATGCGGAGCAGCTCGATCGCGCGCTCCCGTGCCTCCCGCCTGGTCACCGCACGGTGGGCCTGGATGGTCTCGACCATCTGCTCCTCGATGGTCAGGACGGGATTGAGGCTGGTCATGGGGTCCTGGAAGATCATCGCGATGTCGCGGCCCCGCAGGTCCCGCATCTGTGCCTCGGAGGCCCGGGTCAGGTCGATGTCCTCGAAGCGAACCTCGCCGCCCTCGATCCGGCCGGCCGGCCGCGGCAGCAGCTGCATCACGGCGAGGTTCGTGACGCTCTTGCCACACCCGGACTCGCCCACCAGCCCGAGCGTCTCACCCTCCTCCACGTCGTACGACACGCCGTTCACGGCATAGACGGTGCCGTCGTGGGTGCGGAAGCGAACGACCAGGTCCCGGACGGACAGCAGTGCCATGCGACCCTACCGCTTCAGGCGCGGGTCGATCGACTCGCGCAGACCGTCGCCGAGCAGGTTGAACCCGATCGCGCTGATCGTGATCGCGGCGCCGGGGAAGAAGATCAGGTACGGGGCCGACTGCAGGAACCGCGCCGAGTCGGTCAGCATCTCTCCCCACTCGGCGATGCGCGGATCGCCCGGCCCCAGGCCGAGGAAGCCGAGCCCGGCGACGTCGATGATGGCCGTGGCCAGCGCCAGCGTGGCCTGCACGATGAGCGGCGTGAGCGCGTTGGGCAGCATGTGCCGCAGCAGGATGCGGGGCGTGCTGGCCCCCATCGACCGTGCCGCGGTCACGTAGTCCGCCTCCCGCAGCGCCAGCAGGGTCCCGCGCAGCAGGCGCGCGAACATCGGCGCGTAGGAGATGCCCACCGCGAGGATGATCTGGATCTCGCCGTGGCCCAGCCAGGCGACGATGCCGATCGCGAGCAGGATCCCGGGCACCGCCAGGAACACGTCGGTGATGCGCATGAGAACGGCGTCCACCTTCCCGCCCGCGCCCCCGGCGATCGCGCCGACGGTCACGCCGAAGAGCAGGCCGAACGCGACCGCGACCACCCCGACCGTCAGGCTGATGCGCGCCCCGTAGAGGACCCGGCTGAACTCGTCGCGCCCGAGCAGGTCGGTACCCATCAGGTGTGCGAGGCTGGGCCCCTTCATGCTGTCCATGAGGACCCCGACGGTGGGGTTGTAGGGGGCGATGACAGGCGCGAACAGCGCACCCATGACGAAGATCGCGATGAGAAGCAGCCCAACGAGCGCCGGGCCGTTGCGCATCAGGCGGCTCAGCGCGTCGCGCCACAGCCCCCGGCTGGCCCGGGGAGTCGGGAGAACCAGGATCGAGGCTTCCCGTCCGCTCATCTCAGCTGTACCTGATCCGCGGGTTCAGGAACGCGTACCCGATGTCCACGAGGAGGTTCACCGCCAGGAAGATCATCGCGAAGATCAGGATGAGCGACTGGACCACGATCAGGTCGTGGTTCTCGATGGCGGTGACGACCCAGGAGCCGACGCCATTCCAGGTGAACACCGTCTCGGTGAGGACGGCACCGGCAAGAAGGCTGCCGACCTGCAGCCCGATCACGGTGGTCACCGGCAGCCACGCATTGCGCATGATGTGGCGGTCGTCGACGCGCTTCTCGGTGAGGCCCTTGGCACGCGCGGTCCGCACGTAGTCCTCGTTGCTGACATCGATGACGGACGCGCGGGTGATGCGGGTCACGATGGCCAGGGGGATGGACCCGAGGGCGATGGCGGGCAGGATGAGATGGGCGATCGCGTCCTCGACGGCGGCAAGGCGCCCCGAGAGGATCGCGTCGATGATGGCGAAATTGGTCACCGGGGTCACGTTCAGCCGCGGGTCGATCTGGCCGACCGCCGGCAGCCAGTGGAGCTCGACCCCGAAGATGAACACGAGCGTGTAGCCCAGCACGAAGATCGGGATCGAGATCCCGAACAGCGACAGTACCGTCACGGCTCCGTCGATCCAGCCGTTGGGGTGCCGGGCCGCGAGCCGGCCGAGCGGGATGCCCAGGCCGACGGCGAAGATCAGGGCCCCGATCGTGAGCTCCACGGTGGCCGGGAAGCGGACGAGGAACGTGCTCGCCACGGACCGGCCGTCGACGAAGCTGGCTCCGAAGTTGCCGTGCAGGAGCCCCCAGACGTACTGCAGGTACTGGACGTACAGCGGCTTGTCGAGCCCCAGCGAGGTGTCGATCTGCGCGACGAGCTGCGGCGTGGCGTGCTGGCCGAGGATCGCCACGGCCGGGTTGCCGGGCAGCAGGCGCAGGAACAGGAACAGGATGACGGACAGCCCGAACAGCACCGGGATCGCGCCCAGCACCCGACGGACGATGTATCTCAGCACGAGATGTGGGTGAATCCTCCGAGTGAACGGCCCCCCGGGATCGCCGGACCCCGGGGGGCCGTTGAGGCGCTGGCTACTTCCCGCCCGTCCGACCGGGTGCCGGCCGGGCGATATGCGGGAAGAAGATCAGCAACGCCGGAGCGTCACTGGATCCACACGCTGTTGAGGAATTCGAGCACGCCGCCCTGGGGCACGAAGCCGTGCACCTTTGAGTCGTACGCACCCGGAGTCTTGGCCGACGACAGAGGGACTTCCGGCATGTCGGCGGCCAGGATGTCCTGGGCCTGACCCCAGTACTGGTTGGCCTGGTCGGTCGACGTCGCCTGGAGTGCCTTCTGCATGGCGTCGTTCAGCGCGGAACTGGCGTAGTGGAATTGCGGGTTCGGCTGGCCGTTGATGTACCCGAACCAGGCCACGCTCAGGTAGTCGTCGGCGCCCGCCCAGTCACAGAGCCACCCGAACATGTACGCCGGGAACTTGCCGTTGGTGGCATCCGTGATGTAGCTGGTTCCCCAGTCCTCGGTCTTCAGGTTGACCGTGAAGCCGATCGCCTGCAGGTCGTTCGCGATGGCCGCCGCCTCGTTCTTCGGATCGGGCATGTACGGCCGGGTCACGTTCGACGGGTAATACAGGTCGATGTTCAACTGGCTGGCCGGCACGCCCGACTGCTGGAGCAGCTGCTTGGCCTTGGCCGGGTCGTAGCCGGGCAGGGTCTCGGCCTTGTAGCCGAGGGTGCCGACCGGAATGAAGCTCGTCGGGACGAGCGCCTGGCCGGCGAAGAACGCGTTGATGTAGGCCTGCTTGTTGAGCGCGGATGCGATGGCCAGCCGGACGTCCTTGTTGGCGAAGATGGTCGGCTTGCCGCCCACGCTCTGGTTGAGGTCGAAATTGAGCATGTTGCAGGTCTGGTTCCCTCGGTCGATGAGGGTGAGCCCGCTGCTCTGTGCCGTCTTCACGTCCGTCGGCTGGACGGAAACGGCGATGTCGATGCTGCCCGACTGCAGCGCCTGGAGCCTGGCCGTCGAGTCACCGATCGGCTTGAACACGATCTCGTCCACGTGCCCCGCGGTCGCCGGATCCCAGTAGTCGGGGTTCTTGACCAGCGTGATGTTGTCCTTCGGGACCCAATCCTTGAACATGTACGGCCCCGTGCCGACCATGTCCTGGCCCTGGGGCAGCTGGCCCTGGGCATATTTGTTGCCCGACAGCGGCGTCGCGTCCGCGTTGGCCTTCTGCAGCGCCGTGGGGCTCTGGATGCCGAAGACCATCAGGGTCTGGCTGAACACGAAGTTCGACTGCGGTGTCTTGAAATGGAAGACGACCGTGGTGTCGTTCGGGGCGTCGACCGAGACGAGGTTCGACGCGGAGCCGAAGCCCCCGAAGACCGCGCCGTAGTAGTACGCGTTGTTCTGGAGATCGCCCTTCGGGAAGTTCTTCCAGCGGTCGTAGTTGTACTTGACCGCCGCTGCGTTGAAGGGGGTCCCGTCCTGGAACTTGATGCCGGTCCGCAGCGTGAAGGTGTACGTCAGGCCGTCGGCGCTGACCGTCGGGAGCGCGGTCGCCAGCACCGGGACAACGTCACTCAGGGTGCCGGGCGCCAGGCCGACGAGTCCCTGCATCACCTGGTTCATCACGTACAGCGAGTTCCCGTCGCTGACGAGCGACGGGTCCGCGAACGCCATGTCGCCCGGGAGGCCGACGACGAGCGTGCCGCCATTGACCGGCGTGCCTGCCGCCGCAGCCGACGCGGGTGCCGCCGAGGCGGGGGCCGCGGCCGATGCGGCGGGCGCCGCGGCAGAGGCGGGTGCCGCGGGTGCCTGCGTGGCGGCCCCCGAGCAGGCGCTGAATCCGATCGCTGCCACCGCGAGCAGCGCAAACAGTCTGGACCTCGCCATGCTCTCCTCCTCACAGCTCGCGCGCTGGGACGTTCAGCGGAACCGAGCGGACGCGCCCCATGATGCCACGCTGACGCAACGCGCGGTGGACCAGTTGCGATGCCGGCTGGAAAGCGTAGTCCCAGCCCGCCGGAAGGTGGTGGGATGAAGGGCGGTCAGGCGGGGGCGGCCCCCGCCACGGTGACTTCGGGCACCGGCGATGCGGCCTCGGCCACCAGGTGCTCGTGCTCCGGCCGCGTGCGCTCCGCGAAGTGACACGCCACCATGTGGCCGGATCCGCCGGCGGCCAGCTGCGGGTCCACGGTCGAGCAGATCTCGGGGTTGCCCAGCCGCTCGCGCAGCCAGCAGCGCGGATGGAAGTGGCAGCAGATCGG
>JAJYEB010000102.1 GCA_021790375.1 Chloroflexota bacterium
GATCGTCACGCAGCTCCATCGCCGGCTTCGACAGCTGCTCGAGGTCCGCGAGCGCATCGCCGGTGGGGCGGCTCCCCGCGACCTGGTGCGGCTGCTGCACCTCAACCCCTACCGGGCGGAGATCCTCGCGCGCCAGGCCATGGCGTGGGACCCGGACGAGCTGGAGCTCGCGCTGAGCGCGCTCCTGGAGGTCGACCTGGCATCCAAGGGGCTGGCCGCGGACGCGCGGCACGGTGCGGCGGGCATGACGGGCTCGCTCGCCCTGGGACTGTGGCTCGCCGAGCGGATGGCCGGCTGATCGACTCCGGCTGAGACTCCGGCGGGCCACTTGGCCGAACCGCACCGGGCGACGTCGGCGCCGCCGGCCGACCTGGCCGGACCGCACCGGGCGACGTCGGCGCCGGCCGGTCGACCGGCCCCGCGGCGTGCCGGCGGGCCAGCTACTCGGCGCCGGACCAGGCTCCCGCCTGGAGGACCGCGTCGGACTCGATGGCGAACACGCAACGCCCGGCGTCGAGGTCCAGGAGCTCGATCAGGTCGGGATCCATGTACAGCTGGTGGCACTCACGACACAGTCCGGCCGGAATCCCGAAACACAGCCGCTCGGAGGCATCGGGGAGCCGGAACGTGGTGTCGAACCGGGTGTTGACGAGCGGACGCTGGCACTCCGGGCAGTCCAGCCTGGTGGGGAGCATGCGGCGTGGGTCCCATCCGATCCGTGACCGGCGTGCACCGGCCATCACGCCCGGGATGCTAGGGGCCCGCCCCGCAAGCATGCATCCCTCGTATGTACCGCCCCAGGCAGTACTCGGCCTCCCGAGGATCGCTACTGCACGCGGAGCAGCGTGACCGCGTCCGACCAGAGCTTCTCGAGCTGGTAGAAGTCGCGTTCCGGCGGAGCGAAGACGTGCACCACCACGGCCCCGAAATCCAGCAGCACCCAGTGCGCCCCGGCCCCGCCCTCGCGCCCCAGTGGCAGGACGCCGTCCGCCTTCAGCCCCTCGGCGATCCCATCGGCGATCGCACCGAGCTGCCGCTCGGACCCGCCGGAGCAGATCACGAAGTAGTCCGCCAGCGACGTGAGGGCGTGGACGTCGAGCAGCACGATGTCGGATGCCTTCTTGTCCTCCGCGAGCTCGACGACCCGGCGCGCCTGGGCCAGCGCGACCTGGTCGTCCACGACGACCGGCGTGTCGCGGGGCGGGAGCCCCGGCCGCCGCGGCTCCCGGGCTGGTGCTGACTCTGTCACGTCGGAACTGACCTCCTCATGCGTCAATCATGCGCCCGCCGCGCGGTTCACCCGTGCGTCACGTTCCGGGCCGGTACAGGCCGTGGCCCAGGATGTACGCCTCGACGGCAGGCGGCACGAGATACCGGATGCTCCGGCCCGCGGCGACCCGCTCGCGGATCGAAGACGCCGAGTGCCCCAGGTCGGGACCGTCGAGCTCGATGACGCGATCCTCGAGCCCGGCGAAGTGCTGCGACACCCAGCTCCGTGCCCGCACGGGGTAGCCTCGCCGCGGGACCACCGCCAGCCGGCACGAGCGCAGGAGCCGCTCCGGCTCCCGCCAGGTCTCGAGCCCGAGCAGCGCCTCCATCGACAGGATCAGCACCAGCCCCGCGGTCGGATCCCAGGGTCGGGGCGGGTCGGCGAGCAGCCGCTCCACCGTGTCGACGCTGTAGCTCGGTCCGGGCCGGTCCGCCTCGATCCGGCTGAGGCTGAACGCGGGGTTGTCGCCGATCGCCAGCTCGACCATCGCCGTGCGGTGCGCGACCGGCGTGATCTGCTGGCCTAGCTTGTGCGGTGGCACCCCGGCGGGCACGAAGAGGACCCCGGTGAGCCCCAGCGACTCGCGGGTCTGTTCGGCAATGGCCAGGTGCGCGAAGTGGATGGGGTCGAAGGTGCCGCCGAGCACGCCCCACGCGCCGGACGTGGGCGCGGGTGTTCCAGCCGGATCCCCGGCCGGCCGGTTGGCCGCCCCCGTGGTCACGCCCAGCCCTCCTCGCCCCACTCCAGCTCCTGCTCGCCCACCAGGACGGTGTCGCCGGGCTGGACGCCGGCCCGGCGCAGCTCACGGGCCACACCCATCCGCTCGAGGTCGCGCTGGAAGCGCTCGCCCGACTCCTCGTTCCCGAAGTCGGTCTGCGCGACGAGCCGCTCGATCCGCCGTCCGCGAACCCGGAACGCAGCTCCCTCGCGTTCAACCGAGAAGGTCTCGCGGGCCGAGTCGAAACGGTGGATCACCACGCCGGCAGGCTCGGGCGGCAGGCCGAGCTCGTCGGGGCCGGGGAGCAGTGCCGCGATCGCGCGGGTCAGCTCCGGCAGGCCGTCGCCCTCGAGCGCCGAGACGCCGATGACCTGCTGCCCGTCCGCGGCGCAGGCGCGGACGAAGCCCGGCAGGCGGTCGCGCGCGCCGGGCAGGTCGAGCTTGTTCGCGACCACCAGCCCCGGCTTGGCCAGGAGCCGCTCGTCGTGGAGTCGAAGCTCCTCGCGCACGATCAGCCGGTCTCCGTCCGGGTCGCGCGCTCCGAGGTCGACCACGTGCAGCAGGATGCGCGTGCGCTCGACGTGGCGCAGGAACGCGTGGCCCAGCCCCGCGCCTGAACTGGCGCCCTCGATGAGGCCTGGGACGTCCGCCATGGTCGGCCGTCGCGGATCGTCGGCGTCGACGGCGGAGAGATCCAGCACCCCCAGGTTCGGCTCGAGGGTTGTGAACGGATAGTCGGCGATCGTGGGGGTCGCGTTGGTCAGCGCCGCCAGCAGGGTGGACTTGCCCGCGTTGGGCAGCCCGACCAGCCCCACGTCCGCGATCAGCCGCAGCTCCAGGAGCAGCTGCCGTTCCTCTCCGGGCTCGCCCTTCTGCGCGTGCATCGGCGTGCGATGCGTGGCGGTGGCGAAGTGGACGTTGCCCAGGCCGCCCCGTCCGCCGCGTCCCACCATCACCCGCTGCCCGGCCGCGACCAGGTCGGCGATCAGGTCGCCGGTCCGCGTGTCCAGCACCGCGGTGCCGGGCGGCACGCCCAGCTCCAGGTCTTCCCCGGCCTTGCCGTGCTTCCGGGCGCCGGATCCCCGGCCACCCGGCTCGGCACGGAAGTGGTGGTGGTGGCGGTAGTCGCCCAGTGTGGTCTGCCCCACGTCGACGTGCAGGTAGATCGAGCCGCCGCGGCCACCGTCGCCGCCGTCGGGGCCACCGCGCGGGACGTGCGCCTCCCGCCTGAACGACACGGCGCCGTCGCCGCCGTCGCCGGCCCGCAGCCAGACCGTGGCTCGGTCAAGGAACATCGGCGCGCATCCTAGCAGGCGGCGGTCCCGTGCCGGCCGGCAGCCTCGCGACGGACCGGATCAGCGCGACAGGTAGTTGAGGGGGTTGACCCGCGAGCCGCCCGCCCAGATGGGGCCGATCCACACCTCGAAGTGGCAGTGCGGTCCGGTCGCGTCGCCGGTGGCGCCGATGCGACCCAGCTGCTGCCCCGCGGACAGGTGCTCACCGACCGCGACGAGGACGGCGGACATGTGGTTGTAGGTCGTGTAGATGTTGTTCCCGTGGCTCATCCAGACCTGGTACCCGCCGCCGTTGTCGCGCCACCCGGCAAAGGTCACCACGCCGCCCGCGGCCGCGAGCACCGGCGTGCCGTACGCCGCCGCGATGTCCAGCGCCGGGTGTCCCCACCAGTAGTACTGGCTGATGAACCCGCCGGGGACCGGCCACACCATCGTGCCGCTGTAGGAGCAGCTCGTGCACGGGCTGCCCACCGCGCCGCTGACCTGGGCGGGACCCGAGGGGGCGCTCGCCGTCTGGGGCGGAGCGGGAGTCGGGCTCGCAGTGGGGACAGGCGCTCCGTGCCCGTCCGGCACCATGACTTCCTGTCCGATCACCACCGTGTCGCCGGTGAGGTTGTTGTAGGAGCGGATCTCGCTGGCGCTGGCGTGGTACTTGCGGGCGATCGTGATCACCGTGTCGCCGGTCTGCGCCTTGACGAGGACACCGTCCACCGGGGGGATGAGCAGCTTCTGGCCGATGTGCAGGGTGTCGGTCGAGGTCAGGCGATTGGCCCACCAGATGGTCATCATCGAGAGGCCGTACCGGCTGGCGATCCCGCTCAGCGTGTCGCCGGAGCGCACGGTGTAGGTACGCACCTGGCCGCTGATGTCGGCCACGCTGGAATCGGCGCTGATCGGCTTGATCAGGCTGCCGTCGACCAGGGTGTAGGAGCCGACGTCGGCGGCGGAACCCGCGGCGGGTCCGATGGTGGTCCCGCCGGAACCGCCCTGGCCTGTCGCGGTCGCGCCGGATCCCAGCAGACTGGGATCGACCTGGCCGGTGTCCGGCCCGTCGATGTTGACGGCGGCGATGCGCGGGTTGTACGCGGTGCCGGGCCCGTCGGTGCCACCGGTGCCGCCCGCCGCGGCTGCCGGGAGCTGGGAGAGGATGGACGCCGCCGCGAGCAGCGCGATCGCGAGGACGGGGGCGCCCCGCCGTTCGGTGGTGAGCGCCAGGAGCCGTTGCCGGAGCGCCGCTGCCGCCGTGATCAACGCCTGAGCGGCCTGCCCGCGATCCCGGCGGGCGAGGGCGGTGCGGCGGGCCGAGCTGACAGGCGCAGACGCCGTGAGCGAGGCGTGGGTCCGTGAGAGCGGCGCGTGCTGCCGGCGGCCTGCCGGCCGGATCCGGGGGAGGACCCGGGCCGCGTCATGGGCAAGACGATCCCCGACGCGACGCACGACGACGGGCGCGTTCAGCAATACGGTCTCCTGTACAGACGAGGCGGCCGCATCGCGGAGGGGTCAGGGTACGCGGGGTATCTGGCCGCCGTGGAGCGCGCTATTAGGTTGCGTCCAAGCCTGTGCGTGTCATGACCCCGCGGGGACTCACAGGTCCGAGCACCGCGGGACCGCAGAATTGACGGGACCTTACCATCGCCGTCGCGACGCCGTCAAATCCGGGCGCGATCCCGGGCCGGCGACGCTACTGGTCGAGGCTCTTGGTGAGCGTCGCGAGGAACTGCGCGTTGCTCTCCGTCTTGGCCAGCCGGTTGAGCAGCAGCTCGATCCCCTCGTTGGTGCCGACCGCGGAGAGCATCCGCCGCATGGTCCAGACCATGCGGAGCGTCCCCTCCTCGAGCAGCAGCTCCTCGCGGCGCGTGCCCGAGCGCTGGACGTCGATCGCCGGGAAGATGCGCTTCTCCGCGAGCTTCCGGTCGAGGATGAGCTCCGAGTTGCCGGTGCCCTTGAACTCCTCGTAGATCACGTCGTCCATGCGGGACCCGGTGTCGATGAGGCAGGTCGCGATGATCGTGAGCGAGCCGCCCTCCTCGAGCTTCCGCGCCGCGCCGAAGAAGCGCTTGGGCGGGTACAGGGCGATCGGGTCGATGCCGCCCGAAAGGGTGCGGCCGGACGGCGGCAGGGCGAGGTTGTAGGCGCGCGCCAGGCGCGTGATCGAGTCGAGCAGGATCACGACGTCGCGGCCGGTCTCCACCTGCCGCTTGGCGATCTCGAGCGCCATCTCCGCCACGTGGGTGTGGTTCTCGGTCGGCTCGTCGAAGGTCGAGCTGATGACCTCGCCCATCACCGAGCGTCGCATGTCGGTGACCTCCTCGGGGCGCTCGCCGATGAGCGCCACCATCAGGAGGATCTCGGGATAGTTCGCGGTGATCCCGTTCGCGATCTGCTTCAGCAGCACCGTCTTGCCGGCCTTGGGCGGGCTGACGATCAGCGCGCGCTGGCCCTTGCCGAGCGGGTTCACCAGGTTGATCAGGCGCTGGCTCAGGTTCTTCGGGTCGGTCTCGAGGTTGATCAGCTCGATCGGGTGGATCGGCGTCAGCGCGTCGAAGTGGGGCCGGCGGCGTGCCGTCTCGGGGTCCACCCCGTTGACGGACTCGACGCGCAGCAGCCCCCAGTACTTCTCCCCGTCCTTCGGAGTCCGCGTGACACCCCCGACGCGGTCGCCGGTGCGGAGCCCGAACTTGCGCACCTGGGTGGAGCTCACGTAGACGTCGTCGGGGCTGGGCATCAGTCCGTGGCGGCGCAGGAACCCGTAGCCCTCGTCGACGATGTCGAGGATCCCGGTCGCGTACGGCTGACCGCCGCGCTCGACCTGGCGCTGGAGGATCCGCTCGACGAGCTCGTCGCGGCGCAGACCGCTGGCGTCGCCGACGTCCAGGTCGCCGCCGATCTCGACCAGCTCGCGCAGGTTCTTGGTCTTGAGTTCGTTGATGTTCATCGATCGGCACCGGTCGGGAGTTGGATGGGCGGCCGCAACAGGGCCGGGAAACGCGAGGAGCGTCAATGGGCGCACCCGCCGATGCGGCGCGGCTCCTCCGGCGTCGGACGTGGACACATGGAAACCACTGCGTCGGCCCGACGGAATGGGAGGGAGCGAGTGCGGGCGAAATCATAGCACGCACCCGACGCGGGTCAATGCCGTATGCCGGGCGCACGGCACACGGCTCAGTCCGCGAGGACCAGCGCCTCCTCCGGGACGGCCGAGCGCCGCCGGCGCATCCCCTCCAGGCTCGCCCCTGCGCTGGCGATCACCACGAACGCGATCCCCAGCACGTCGGCGGGCTCCAGCGCCTGCCCGAGGAACGCCAGCCCGACCAGGGCGGCGATCGCCGGCTCCAGGCTGGTCAGCACGCCGTAGGTTCCGGGGCGCAGGCTGCGCAGCGCCGCGAGTTCCAGCGTGTAGGGGATCACGCTGCTGAAGGTGGCCACGACGAGGCCGGCGCCCAGCACCCACGGATCGAGCAGGCCCGCGCCCCCGGTGGCCACGGCCGGAATCGCCAGCAGCGCCGCCCCGACGAGCATCGCCGCGCCGAGCCCCCGGCCGTCGGGCCATGCCCTGCCCAGCCGCGTCCCCTGGAGGATGTAGACCACCCAGCACATCCCCG
>JAJYEB010000103.1 GCA_021790375.1 Chloroflexota bacterium
TTCAGCTTGCCACCGTTGCATCCCTGGTCGCCGTGCGGGCATCCGACGCGTCCGGCCGCGTGCTGGGCACATCGGCCGTGGTGGCCACCGGCAGGGTGCCATCCCCGTCTGCTGGGGTCTGACGGTACCGACCATGTAGTGCGCGGTGACTGCCAGGTGCCATCCCCGTCTGCTGGGGTCTGACGACAATCCGAGCGAAGCGCGGCCCGAGGCGCGAGCGCCATCCCCGTCTGCCGGGGTCTGACGACGTGCGGCCGGCGTGCCCTCCGCCGTCCGGGCCCGGCGCTGCGCGAGCCGCCGCGAGGCAGACACCAGCGGGACATGGCACCATCGCCGCACATGCACCCGCAGCAGCTGGCCGCTCGCCTGGAGGTCGACCGCCCGGGACGCCGCTGCGCGGTGCCCGTGATGACCGCTGACCGCCGACGGCACGACGCCACGATCGCCCCGCTCAAGCGCGCATGAGCATCTCCGGCACTGCTGTCCTCGGGCATCAGAGGCGCGAGCCCTTCGATCCCACCCTGTGGCCGCTGGCGCTGGTCCTGGTCGCGATCGGCGCGCTGCTCCTGGCCGCCCTCATCGCGGAGCTCGCGGCACCCATGGCGGCCGGCGCCCACCACGACTTCCTGGCCTTCTACGCTGCCGGGAAGGTCGTCCTCGACGGTCACCCGGGCGGTCTCTACGACGCCGAAACGATCACGGCGATCCAGCGAACGGTAATCCCGTCGCCGGTCGGCGCGAACGGCTACATGCCGTTTATCAACCCGCCCTTTGCCGCCGTCGCCTTCGCCCCGCTGGCCGCGCTGCCGGCCCAGGCGGCGCGTGCCGCCTGGGCACTGCTCAGCCTGGCGATGCTGGCCGTCGCGGGGGCCTGGATCGCACGCCCGCTGCCGGCACGCGAACGCGTGGCAGGCACGTTGCTCCTCATGCTGAGCTTCCCCGCCTATCACTCGCTGGCCGAGGGGCAGTGGTCGGCCGCGATGCTGCTCGGGGGGCTCGCCGCGCTCCAGGCGGCCCGTCGGGGCTCGTGGCGGCTGGCCGGGCTCGCGCTGGCAACCTGGTGGCTCAAGCCACAGCTGATCGCGCTGCCCCTCCTCGCGCTCGCCCTGGACCGGCGCTGGTCGGCCGTAGCCTGGGCGTTCGCGGGCGGCGCCGTGTTCACGCTGGCGAGTCTGCCGTTCGTGGGGATCGGCACCTACGTCACGTACGTGGGGTACCTGGCCCAGGTCGGCATCAGCCACTTCAACGGCGCCGGGGCCGTGGCACGCTCGGTCTGGCAGGGGGACCTGTCGACCGCCGAGGGGCTCAACGGGCTGCTCGTCGGGTTCCTGGGCCAGGGCGCCGTCGTCTCGGTGGACGTGCTCTGGGCCATGCTGGCCGCCGGGCTCGTCGCGCTGTGGCTGGCTGCCTGCCGCTTCCAGCGCCCCGGGTTCGAGTCGGAAGCCGGCCGCCGGATGCTCGCGGCCGGGAT
Source organism: Chloroflexota bacterium (assembly GCA_021790375.1). Lineage (GTDB taxonomy): Bacteria > Chloroflexota > Limnocylindria > Limnocylindrales > CSP1-4 > JAJYNJ01. The sequence goes on from JAJYEB010000103.1 coordinate 1,472, forward strand.
CGGCATCGTCCTGCTGGTGAACCCGAACCTGTTCGTGCAGGACTGCGTGCTCGTGTTCCTCCTGCTGCCGGCGATCCGGCCGCTCTCGAGCACGGGCTACTGGCGCGCGTCGGTCGCGGTCGCGGCGATGGCGGCCGTGACCCTCGTCGACCAGCCCCTGTCCGCGCACCTGTTCACCGTGGTGCTGCTGGCCGTGGTAGTGGTGCTGTGTGCCACGTCAATCGTGGCTGGATCCCGGCGCTCCGTCCGGGCCCGGGGCGCGATCGCGCCGTAGGGGACCCTGAGCGCGCCGCGGACCCGGGCGCGCCGCCCCCGGGGACAACGAAAACGGGGCCTCGCGGCCCCGTCAGGTGTTCAGAAGTGGAGGCGACGACCGGATTCGAACCGGTGAATAGAGGTTTTGCAGACCTCCCCCTTAACCACTTGGGTACGTCGCCCCGCCGCCTGCGGCCCGGGCCGGTCGCTGGCTGGCCCTCGAGGATTCGAACCTCGGTTCACGGATCCAAAGTCCGCTGTCCTACCACTAGACGAAGGGCCAGCGGTTGTCGAGGGCCGGTCCGAGGGAAGAGATGGAGCGGAAGACGGGACTCGAACCCGCGACCCTCACCTTGGCAAGGTGATGCTCTACCAACTGAGCCACTTCCGCTCGATTGCACGCCCGGCCACCCCGGGTCCGTTCTTTGGTGCCGAGAGCCAGGATCGAACTGGCGACACCGCGATTTTCAGTCGCGTGCTCTACCAACTGAGCTATCTCGGCCCGTTTCGCCTCGGGGCGCCACCCCTCCGGCGGCCGACAGACTAGCACAAGGCGCGCGGTCGAGTCGAGCCACCGGCGCCCTGGTGTGGATGGCCAGTGAACGTCACCGGCGCCCGCATCGGCGCCTGCCAGCGACGGCCTCCGGCGCCTGCCAGCGGCACTTCAGCGACAGCCTCCGGCGCCTGCCAGCGGCGCTGCCAGCGAACGCCGGCGACCCCTCTCCACGCCGGCGGACCAAGAGATCGCACGTCATGTCGACACGCGGCGGCCCCCGGCACGTGGCGCGCAGGTGCCCGGCGCCGGCAGCGGAGCGCCGGATGCCGTCGGATGCGTCCGCGCTGATCCGACGCGCCGCGCGGATGCGACGGTCCGGCGGTCCGCGCGGATGCGACGGTCCGGCGATGAGGCTGCGCGCGGACGCCGACGCGGTCCATGCGCAGGTCAGACACTCGGCTTCTGCCGGCCGGATGGTGGAACGCACACGCCGGACCGCGACTGTGCACTTCACGTGCGATTACGGGCCCCGAGCCGTACCGGCCGCCGGTGCCGGGTCGATCGCGCCGAGTGAATCGCGCCAGATCGATCGCGCCGGGTCGATCGTGCCAGGTCGATCGTGCGGGGTGGATCGTGCCAGATCGATCGCGACGGGTCCAACTCGCCGGGTGGATCGCGCGGGGTCAACCAGGACCCGGAGTCAATCGGGATCCGGGGTCAGTCGAGCCCCTGAAGTTGCCGCAGTGCCGTCGCATCGAGCGGCGACTCGCCGGTCAGCTGGCGCAGCCGGTTGATCCGGTCGGCGATCGGGGGGTGCGTTGAGAAGAGCCCCTGCGCCCGCGATTCGAACTTCTTGATCGGGTTCACGATGTAGAGGTGCTGCGTGGCCCGGTTGGCCACCTCGAGCACCTCCTTGTCCGACGCGATCTTCGCGAGCGCGCGCTCGAGCCCGGCCGGGTTGCGGGTGAGCTCCACGCTCGACGCGTCGGCCAGGTACTCGCGCTGGCGGCTGACCGCGAGCTGCACCATCCGAGCGAAGATCGGCGCCAGGATCGCCAGCACGATGGCCACCACGAAGAGCACGATCTGGATGCCGCCCCCACCACCTCCCTCGCGATCGCCGCCGCGACGCGGCCCTCCGCCGAAGAAGGTGAACCGCAGGAAGAAGTCGGCGAGCAGCGCGATGCTGCCGACGAGGACCGCCACGAGCAGCGTGAACCGGATGTCGTAGTTGCGGACGTGCGACATCTCGTGGCCGATCACGCCCTGCAGCTCCTCCCGGTCGAGCTTCTGCAGGAGCCCGGTCGTGATGGCGATCGACGCGTGCTTCGGGTCGCGCCCCGTCGCGAAGGCATTGGGCGCCGTGTCGTCGATGATGTAGACGCGCGGCATCGGGACGTTCGCCGCGACGGCCATCTCCTGGACGACGTTGAAGAGCTGCGGTGCCTGCTGCGCGGTGACTTCCCGTGCGTGCGAGACGCTCAGAACGAGAGAATCACCACCGAAGTACGAGCCCGCGGTCAGCAGCAGGGACAGGAAGACCGCCCCGAGCACCACGACGTATGCCGTGTCGAGGTTCCCGGTCACGCCGTAGCCGATCGCGAACCCGAGACCGGCGAGCACGAGCAGCACCACGAACGCGAGCAGGACCGAGTACCGCCGGTTGGCGGCCTCCTCGCTGTAGAAGGTGGTGCGCGGGATCACGGCCGGCATCCTCGCCAGCGCCGTCGCGGCGCATCCTGCGACCCCGGACCGGCGGCCCGGAGGCTGTCTTCCACCGACGGATCCCTCAGCTCAGCGTCAGGTCGACCTGCGGGACCTGCTGCGCCTCGGGCTCGGCCTCGAAGAACTCGCGGCGGGTGAAGCCGAACGGACCGGCGAGCAGCGCGCTGGGGAACGTCGCGATCGACGTGTTGTACTGCATGACCGAGGCGTTGTAGTTCTGGCGCGAGAACGCGATCTGGTTTTCGGTGGTGGTCAGCTGCTCCTGGAGCGCGAGCACGTTCTGGTTCGCCTTCAGGTCGGGATAGTTCTCGACCACGGCGAACAGCGAGCGCAGGGACTGCGTGAGCTGGTTCTCGGCCACGGACTGCGCGGCGGGGCCCTTCGACCCGGCGGCCACGGCGTTCGCCCGCGCGTTGGTGACGTTCTCCAGCACCTTCTGCTCGAACCCCATGTAGCCCTTCACGGCGTTGACGAGGTTCGGGATGAGGTCGTGGCGGCGCTTCAGCTGGACGTCGATCTGCGCAAACGCCTCGTCAACCCGGATGCGGCCCTGGACGAGGTTGTTGTATAGGAGCACGCCCCCGCCGACGATCACGACGAGGATGACGAGCACGATGATCGTGATGGGGTCCACGCAAGGTCCTCCATCGAGGGGTTCGGGCGGCGCCCATCCCCAGGTGGGTCAAGTCTAGCCGACCGCCGCTCGGGCGACCGCCGCACGCCGGCGCAATGCGTCGCGAATCCCCGCCGGGGCGCCGTCGAGCTACGGCGCTGAGGCCGCCGGGAAGAACTCCGCCATGGCATTCGCCGAGCAGGCGTGTGCCAGGCAGGGCAGGCCCCAGGCATCCTCGATGGTCCGCAGCAGCGAGTAGTGGTCGTGGGGGACGCTCGAGCGGAACCCGGCCGGCACACCGGGCGCGATCACGAGCGTCGCGACCGGCTCGGACCCGCTCCCCTCGTCCCAGGTGATGAACAGCACGCCGCCCCGCTGCCAGGCCGCGCTGTCCAGTATCCGGGGCACGAAGCCCGCGAGGAACCTGTCCCCCTGGGCCACCCCGCAGTCGTGCATGTCGTTGCACATGTTCGGGATGATCAGCTCGTAGTCGGCGGACGCCGGGTCGAAGCGGGCGAAGTCGGTGATGTTCGCGCAGCGGGCAGGGTTGCCGCTGATGTCGGTGAAGCTGATCGCCGGCTCGTGCTTGCGTGCGTAGGTGCCCGGACCGTCCGGTCCGCCTCTGGCCGAGTAGCCCTGGAAGCAGCCCGGCGGCACGTTCTGGGCGAAGACGCGCCACGTACGCCCGGCGGCATCGAGCTGGTCCGCGATGGTCACGGCGGCGATGTTGTGTACGCCGTCGTCGGAGACACCCTGCGTCGAGCCACTGAACAGCGCGAGGTAGTTCGGTTCCGACGGGTGCGCCACGGCCCGGTAGTCGGTGGCCAGTCCGTACCGCGCGATCAGCGAGTTGAGGTAGGGCGCCGCCCCGTTGCCCAGGATCCCCGACAGGCCGTGGTTCTCCATCACGATGACGTAGACGTGCGCGAACGCGGGCACGCCGCTCGTGCCCGTGACCGGTCCCCCCGCCCTCGGGGTGGGCACGGCCGACGCGACGGCGGCCCCACGCGACGGGGAGGCCGGGGCGGTCGTGCCGCCAGGTGGTGGGAAGTCCGCCGCGGCAGTCGAAGCCGGGGCAGTCGCGACGCCCGGGGGTGTTCCCGCGCCGGAGGCAGCGGCGGCCGTGGCGGCCGTGGCGGCCGTCGTGGTCGTCACCGCGCCGGTGGCCACGGGGCTCGATGGCGACGCGCAGGCTCCGGCCAGCACGACCACGGCCAGCGCCACCGCGAACGCCCGGCCCCGCCGCGCCCAGGACGAGCGCGGATGTCGCAGCACGGGCCCAGGTCGTGCCGTCCGTCCGTCCGATGCGTGCATCCCCTGGTTCTCCCGTACCGCCGGACGCACGTACCCCCCGGTCGAGTCGTGGCCGATCGTCGCAGTCCGTGCGCCGGCATCCCTGCGACCCACCGCGGCGACTCCCGTCCGGACGGTCCCGCCCCGGCGCAGCGGCCCCGGGACGCGCGCAGGCCCGTGCCCGCGGCGTGGTGGGCGGTAGAGGACTCGAACCCCTGACATCCTCGGTGTAAGCGAGGCGCTCTGACCAGCTGAGCTAACCGCCCGTGAAACGAGGCGCGGCGCCCGGTGGGCGCCGCGTCGGACTCAGTGTCGAGAGGGTGGTGCCCAGGCCGGGACTTGAACCCGGATGACTTGCGTCATACGCCCCTCAAACGTACGCGTATACCAATTCCGCCACCTGGGCACGAGCGCCGCGAGAACCGTCCGCCAGGGTGGTACCGAGGAAGGGAGTCGAACCCATACGCCCTTGCGGGCACTAGCTCCTGAAGCTAGCGCGTCTACCTATTCCGCCACCTCGGCCCGCTCCGGTCGGGCCGGTCACTGCCCGGCCGGCTTCGCGAGGCGCCATGTTAGCACATCCCAGAATCGCTCCCCGGGGTCCGACAGGAGCCGCGGCGCCGGTCCCTGGACCGTGTCCCGGACCACGTACGGGAAGTCCGAGTACACCAGCGGCAGGATCGGCAGCTCCTGCGCCAGGTCCGCCTCGACCGCCGCCACCCGCGTCGCACGCGTCGCCTGCGGTGCGTAGGCGCGGGCCGCCTCGAGGAGCGGGTCGAGCTTGACCGACTGGAAGCCGCTCAGGTTCGATCCGCCCACCGCCGCCTGCGCGGACGCGAGCAGGGGGTACAGGTCGGCGTCCAGGCCCACGTTCAGGTCGACCACGGCCGCGTCGTACACGCCGGGCACCAGCTTCTGGTTGATGGCCTGGTCCGCGCTCATCACGGTGAACCTCGCGGGGAGCCCGATCGCCTTCCAGTCGGCCGCGATCTGCGTGGCAATCGCGTAGT
>JAJYEB010000104.1 GCA_021790375.1 Chloroflexota bacterium
TGGGCTTGAACATCCCATTGCCACCCGGGACCACCGCCTGGCTGTGCTCCGCAGCCAGTGCTGCGCTGCGGTCCGCGTAGCCCAGCAGGTACTCGTCGAACCCGGGCAGGAGATGCACGCTGGGGACGGCCGGCGCGGGTTCCTCGAGGGTCTCCGGCGCGAGGTAGTAGGTGACCCCATCGAACTCGAGCGCCGTGAGCTGCGGCCCACAGAGGGCCAGCCCGCGGCGCACCTCACGGGTCGTCAGGCCGGACCACCGGGCCAGATCCCGGATCGTGGCCGGCCCGTGGCTCCGAACGTAGCGCAGGGCAAGCTCGCCGAGCGCTTCGTCGTGCTCGAGCCGCCGGGGTGCCCGGACCCACTCGTGGAGCAGGGCAAACGTCTGCCGTCTGCCCTCGGGCGCCCCGAACACGAGCGTCCCGGTCTGGGCGAGATACCACAGCAGGTGATAGCCGCGCTGGCCGGTCGTGCTGACCCCACCGGCGGCGATGGCCGCCAGGAGCGCGTCGCGGGCGAGCACGCGGCCGCCGGCGAGCGCGTCGACCGCGATCCCGCGGGCCCGCTCCACGTCCGCCTCCGCGAGTCCGAGGTAGGCGCGGCGGGCGGAAGCGGCGCCGAGCACGCGCGGGGCCGTCAGCTCCAGCAGCCAGCCCAGGTCCTCGGCGGGCACGAGATGCAGCGTGCCGCGCAACGGCCACGACCGCACGATATCCCCGGCGTGGAGGGCTGCATCCACCGTGGCTTCGCTCGACTGGTGCTGGCGGAGGCCCACCGACCACTTGACGCCCTGGAAGTCCTGCGCCTGCAGCGCGAGCATCCAGCGCACGACCCCTGCGGGCGTCGATCCGTCGCGCCGCCCGATGTGCTGGGAGGCCAGGCGCAGAGCGGTCAGCTGTCGGCGACTCGGGGTGAACGCGGTCGATGGCACCCGGTCAGTATCGACGCCCGCGGGCCCGGCGCCAACCGGGGGTCACCGAGCCAATCCGCATCGGGGCGCCGCGATCGGCAGCCGGCGCCCCTGCGGCCTCGCACCTCGCGGTTCCGCGACACGGGCGAGCCCTTCGTCTACCATGTCCCGCGTGGGCGGGCTCGCCTGCATCGTCTCCTCGGTTGGCACCATCCCCAGCGTGACCTGAACCCAGGGTGCCACCGCCCGGCGATGCGAAGGCGGGCGGCCGGCTGCGCCAGTCCGGCCGCCCTGGTCCCCGCAACGCGGTTGCCGTGTTGACGCCCTGTCCGGGTGCTCGTCGGCAGCCTCGTCTTCGAATCGCGCGAGGCAGCAGAACGCATGTCATTCGAACTCCTGATCGTGGTCTCCATCGTCGCCGGCTTCATCGGCGCGATGTCCGGGATGGGCGGCGGCGTTGTGCTCATCCCGGCCATGACGCTGCTCGGCATGAACATCAAGGAAGCCATCGCGATCAGCATCGTGTCGGTCATCGCCACGTCGAGCGGCTCCGCCTCCGCCTACGTGCGCGACCGGATCACGAACCTGAAGGTGGGCATGTTCCTGGAGATGTTCACCATCATGGGGGCCCTGGTCGGCGCGACCATCACGCTGTCGACGGGCAACAACATCCTGTTCTTCCTCTTCGGCGCCGTGCTGCTCTTCTCGTGGTTCGCGCTCTTCCTGCAGCGGCACGAGGTGTGGCGCGCCTACGCGTGGCAGGATCGGTTCTCGCGCTGGCTCCAGCTCGAGGGGAGCTACTACGACCAGCCCACCGCGCAGACGATCCACTACCACGCCGTCCGCGCCTACTTCGGCGGACCGCTGATGTTCGGCGCGGGGCTCGTGGCAGGGATGCTCGGAATCGGCGCAGGGGCGCTCAAGGTGCTGATTCACGACCTCGTCATGGGGCTGCCGCCCAAGGTCTCCACGACGACCAGCAACCTCATCATCGGCGTGACCGCCCTTGCCGGCACGAGCGTGTACCTGGCGGCCGGCGTGATCGACCCCGGACTCGTGGCTCCGGTCATGCTGGGCATCCTGCTCGGCGCGTTCGCCGGCACGCGGGTGCTCGTCCGGCTGCGGAACGAAACGGTGCGGCAGTTCTTCCTCGTGGTGCTGCTCGTGCTCGGCGTGGAGATGCTCCTGCGCGGCTTGGGGGTGGGGCTGTGAGCACGGAAGATCGCGTGAAGAAGCGCGACGAAGCGCTCGAGGCCCGGATGGACGTGCTCGTGAGCTACGTGCTCCTGACGGGCGTCGTCACCAGCGTGATCCTCGTCATCCTGGGTCTCGCGTGGCACTGGCTGAACACCGGGCGGCTCGGAGTGGACTACCGGATCTCGGGGATGAACCTGTTCGAGTTCGTGATCGACAACCTCCGCCAGGTGACGAGCGCCGAGGTGCGGCCGAGGCTCCTCGTGAGCCTCGGCATCGCCGCCCTGATGCTCACACCGTACGTGCGCGTGCTCGCCTCCCTGCTCTTCTTTGCCTTTGCCGAGCACAACCGGAAGTACGTGGTGTTCACGGGGTTCGTGCTGTCGGTGCTGACCTTCAGTCTGTTCCTGCGCTGACGCGCGCGCGGAACCACCTGGGGGCGTGAGAAACGCCTTCCGGCACCCTATCGGCGCCGGAGTGAGAGCCCCTTCCCGGACTGCGCGCCGTGGCGGCCCGTGCTGGTCCCGGATTCCTCGCCCCGCGGGTGGCTCTCCGCGGCGGCATCCTTCGTGCCGCGCTCCTGCGCCTCGGCGATCACGCCGATCGAGACCCGGAAGCCGGCGCGGCGCTGCAACGGCGGCATCAGCGTCCCCTGGCCGACCGGCGTGTCGCCCGGGAACCAGCGCACCCATTCCTCGTTGAACAGGTCGAATTCCGTCGGCTCGCGCAGCGACCAGTTCGCCCAGACGACCTTCTCGAGGGAGCTTCCCGCGGCCTCGAGCCCCGCCTTGAGGTTCCGCAGGCACTGCCGGGTCTGCAGCTTGACGTCCGAACTGACGACCTGGCCGGTGCCGGGATCGATGGGCCCGACCGACGACACGTAGACCATGCCGCCGGCGCTGACCACCCGTCCGGTGCCGACGGGTGGTCGGGACGGGTCGGCTGCCTGGTGGGTCTCCCCGGCGCCCCATCGTCCCTTGGGGGGCGGTCCCGGCCGCGCCGGGTCCTCGGGAGGGATGCCGTATTCCCCGGGCGGAAGCGTGATCCCGCTGGCCTTGAACCGCCGCATGAACGTGGGCCGGATCCCGGTCGGGGCGAGCCGGCCCTCGATCTTTCCCTCGCGGACGCCGGTCTGCTCGAACGCGAAGATGTCCTGGGTGAGGATGTCGTCCTCCTCGAGCCCGTAGACCTCCGTGATGTTGACGACCTTGCGGGAGCCGTCCTTGAGGCGGGCGGTATGGACGATCACGTCGACGGCGGAGGCGATCTGCTCCCTGATCGCGCGCAGCGGCAGCTCGTAGCCGGTCATGAGGACCATCGTCTCGAGGCGGCGGAGCATGTCCGGCGGGGTGTTGGCGTGGCCGGTCGACAGCGAGCCGTCCTGGCCCGAGTTCATGGCCTGGAGCATGTCCAGGGCCTCACCCGCGCGGCACTCGCCGACGATGATCCGGTCCGGCCGCATGTGCAGGGCGTTGCGCATCAGGTCGCGGATCGTGATCTCGCCCTCGCCCTCGAGGTTCGGCGGCCGCGCCTCGAGCGTGACCACGTGGTCCTGGCGCAGCTGCAGCTCGGCCGCGTCCTCGACCGTGATGATCCGCTCGTCGTTCGGGATGAACGACGACAGGACGTTGAGGAACGTGGTCTTGCCGGAGCCCGTGCCGCCCGACACGAAGATGTTGAGGCGGGCCTCGACGCACGCCTTGAGGAAGTCGAACATCTCGGCCGTGGCCGTGCCGAACCCGATCAGGTCCTCCACGGTGAAGGGCCGGGCGGCGAACTTGCGGATGGTGATGACCGGTCCGACCAGCGAGAGCGGTTCGATGATGACGTTCACGCGCGAGCCGTCGGGAAGGCGGGCGTCCACCCGGGGGCTCGACTCGTCGATGCGCCGTCCCAGCGGCGCGATGATCCGGTCGACGATGCGCAGCACGTGCTCGTCGCTCATGAACGTGCTGTCGACGCGCTGGATCTTGCCGCGCCGCTCGATGTAGATCTGTTTCGGCCCGTTGACCATGACCTCGGTAATCGTGTCGTCCGCCAGGAGCGGCTCGAGCGGCCCGAGCCCGGTGATCTCGTTGATCACCTCGTCGATCAGGCGAAGCCGTTCGTCCCGCGTCACGCCGATCTGGGACAGGTTGATGACCCGCTCGACGATCGCCGCGACCCTGGCGCGAAGGTCGGCCGCGTCGGCGACATCGAGCAACGCGTCGAAGGCGCCGACGACCTCGTCCTGGAGGCGCAGCCGGAGGTCGAGCAGCACCTGCTCTCGACCCGCAACGCCCGGCGCCAGCTTCGGCGGGACGGCGGCGGTGCCGGATGGCGGAGCGACCGGTGTCGTCGGGCGGGCGTTCACGACGTCCGCTCGCTGTTGCGCCTGCGCTTCCCGATTCAGCAGCGACATGACCTGCACGTGCTTCGGGCCCGGCATCTCGACTCGGGGTGGGTCGTGATCCTGGCCTGGGCGGGCGACCGACGGCCCTCGCTCCCGGAGAGATTACCTCGGCGCCGCCACCCTGCGGCGCGATGTGGAGCAAGATGCAGGCATGACGCCTGCTGCCACGGTCCACCACGTTGTCGAGGGGCCGCCGGGCGCGCCCGTGCTCGTCCTCTCGAACGCGCTGGGCAGCACCCTCGCGATGTGGGACCCGCAGGTCCCGGAGCTCGCGCGTCACTTCCGGGTGATCCGGTACGACATGCGGGGTCACGGGCGCTCTCCGGTGCCGCGCGGGCCCTATGCGATCGAGGACCTCGGACGCGATCTGCTGGGCCTGCTCGATCGGCTGGGGGCCCACACGGCCCACCTCTGCGGGCTCTCGATCGGGGGGATGGTCAGCGCGTGGGTGGCGGCCAACGCGCCCCAGCGCGTGGAGCGGCTCGTCCTGTGCTGCACGTCGGCCCACTTCGATCCTCCACTCGCCGGCCTGTACGCCGATCGGGCGGCCGTGGTACGGGCGCAGGGCACCGGCGCGGTCGCCGACGCCGTCGTCGCGCGCTGGCTGACGCCGCCATTCGCCGAGAGCCACCCGGCCGTCGTCGACTCACTGCGCGCGATGGTCGCCACGACGCCTGCCCAGGGCTACGCCGGGTGCTGCGACGCGCTGGCCGCGATGGACCTGCTCCCGGACCTGCCCCGCGTCCGGGCGGCCACCCTGGTGATCTCGGCCGCAGGCGACGTGTCCCTGCCTCCGGCCCACGGCGAGCGGATCGCCGCCGCGATCGCGGGCAGCCGCTTCGTCGTCCTCGAGGGCGCCGCCCACCTGGCCAACATCGAGCGCCCCGAGGAGGTCACCGGCCTGATCCGGTCGCACCTGCTGGCCACCGCCGCGCCGCAGCGGCGACCTGCGGGTGGCCGGCACACCTCGTAGCATCACGGCAACACCCCGGTCCGGTCGGGCCGCCAGCAGGGAGCTTCCATGACCGCCGATGAACTGACCGCGCGCCGCCACGTGCCCGAGGCCACCGCTCCCGGCCGCGTCTTTCCGCGCGTGCTGACCCGTCCCCTCCCCGTGGCCGTCCGCGCCGTGGGCGCGGAGATCTGGGACGCCACCGGGAAGCGCTACCTGGACGCCGCCGGCGGCGCCATCGTGATCAACGTCGGCCACGGACGCGAGTCGGTGGCGCGCGTGATGGCCGACCAGGCCTCGCGGATCGCGTACGCGCACGGGTCGGCGTTCACCAGCGAGCCGCTCGAGGCATACGCGGCCGAGGTCGGGCCGCTCCTGCCGCTCGACGAGCCGGCGATCTACCCGGTGAGCGGCGGGTCGGAGGCGATCGAGAGCGCGCTCAAGATGGCGCGCGCCTACCACGTCGCGCGCGGGGAGCCCGACCGGCAGATCGTGATCGGGCGCTGGGGCAGCTACCACGGCAACACGCTCGGAGCGCTCGACCTGTCGGGCCGGCAGCCGCTGCGCCGGCCGTACGAGGGGTGGCTCGGCCGGTTCCGGCACGTCAGCGCCGCCTACCCGTACCGGGCCGGCGAGCCCGATGCGCACGCGCTCGGGAGCGCGGAGGACGCCGCGGCCGAGCTGGACCGGGTGATCGCCACGGCGGGTCCGAACACCGTCTGCGCGTTCGTCGCCGAGCCGATCGTGGGCGCCACGCTGGGCGCGGTCGCGCCGCCGCCCGGGTACTGGCCGGCGATCGCCGAGGTCTGCCGCCGGTACGGCGTGCTGCTGATCGCCGACGAGGTCATGACCGGGTTCGGGCGCACTGGACGCTGGTTCGCCATGGAGCGGTTCGGCGTGCGTCCCGACATCCTCGTCGCGGCCAAGGGCGCGACCGGTGGGTACTGGCCGTTCGGCTTCGCCGCCGCCGACCGCTCCGTGTACGACGTGATCCAGCGCAAGGGCGTCTTCGTGCACGGGTTCACGTTCTCGCACTCGGTGGTGGGGGCCGCGGTGGCCCGCGAGGTGCTGCGGATCCTGCGCGAGGAGGATCTCGTCGCGGCCAGCGCACGGCAGGGCGAGCTGCTGCTCGCGGAGCTGCGCGGCGCGTTTGCCGGGCACCCCAACGCCGGCGAGGTACGCGGGACGGGGCTGATGGCCGCGGTCGAGCTGGTGGCGGATCGCGAGACCCGGGCGCCGTTCGCGCGCGCCCGGCAGGTGACCGAGCGCACGCTCGCCGCGGGCCGGGAGCGGGGCCTGATGTTCTACTCGGGCACCGGCAATGCGAACGGCGTGGACGGCGAC
>JAJYEB010000105.1 GCA_021790375.1 Chloroflexota bacterium
GACGCGGGCATCGTGCGCAATCGCGCCAAGATCGCGGCCACCATCGGCAACGCGCGGGGCTTGCTCGAGATCGCGCGCGAGGCGGGCTCGTTCGACGCCTGGCTGTGGGGGCAGCTCGACGGCCCGCCGCGCCGTCTGCCGCCCGGCTCGACTCGCGACGACGTGCCCTCCGGCGATCCGCTTGCCCACCGGCTGTCCCGGGACCTCCGGGACCGCGGCTTCCGGTTCGTCGGCCCCACCATCGTCTACGCGTTCATGCAGAGCATCGGGATGGTCGACGACCACCTGCCGGGCTGCTGGCGGTACGGGGGCTGAGCGCGTTCGGCCCGTCGTGCCCCATCGCCGACGCAGGACGCCCCCGCGCCTGCGCCCCGCGGCCGGCGTGGCCGTCACTCGACGGTGATTCCGCCCACGCCCCCCTGAAACGAGACGTCCACGCGGTTCGTCGCGGTGGCCCACTCGGGCGACGCCCAACCGGCGCCGGACCTCGGGAAGCGCCGCTCGTCCACGTGCGCGGCGCCCAGCGCCATCCCGCCCGCGATCCGTGCGGCAACACCCGGCGGGACGCGCAGCCGCACGGAGGCGGCACCGGCCTCGATCCGGACTGCGGTCGAGCCCGCCGCCTGCGGCAGCACGATCCGCGTCTCGCTCGCGCCGGTATGCAGCTCCAGGTCCACCACGCGCAGCGCCGACAGGTCGAGCAGGTTCTCGCTCGCACCCGTGTCGACCCGGAGCGAGATCGGGACTTCGCGCGAGAGCCCCACGCGCCAGCGGAACCCGCGCCCGCCCGGCCAGCGGCCCACCCACCAGTCGGACGGGTCGGCACGGAGCCGCACCCGACCCGAGCCCGCGGTCTCGACCCGCCCGCCGCCGCCCAGCGTGCCATCGACGAGCCGCCCCGCTCCGGCCGGCCCGATCTCGAGGTGCCCAGCGCCGAAGTCGATGCGGACCTCACCGCCCTGGGCTCCGGCGAGGTCGACGGCAACCGGCACGTCGGCCGGCGTCCCTGCCGGCCACGCGGCCTCGAACAGGACCAGCAGGCCCAGGCCCACGAGCAGCAGCGGCCACCAGCGCCCGATGAAGGCCCCCGCGTCGAACGCGCCGTTGCTCAGCTGGTCCACCAGGAGCAGGACGCCCACGGCGATCAGGACGAGCGGCCAGAAGATGCGCCTGGTCCGGTACATCGATCCCTCCCCGCGTGCTGGACGCGCCGGGCTACTGTACCCGACGGCGATGACGCCTCGCGGACCCGGTCAGCCCCGCGAGCCCCGCGAGCCCGACCATCCCCGGGAGCCCGCGAGCCCCGCGCCGCACTCGCAGGCACGCGCCAGGAGCGCCCGGGCGCGGGCTCAGCGGCCGACCGACACCCGCACCTGCAGGAACGGCACGCGCAGCGTCGAGGTGCGGATCCCGCCCACCAGCGCCTCGACCTTCCAGGTCTGGGCACCCGCGCTCGCCGGCCGGACCGGCACCCCGACGATGGCCGCGTGCCCCGGGAGGATCGCCGTCGCCAGCGTCGCCGACCCGATCTGCCTGCCGGGAGACGGCGAACCGTCGTACGGCGCGGCGAACGGCACCGCCCCGACCGTGAGCCTGAGGCCGGGCAGGATGGGCGCCGTGCCGTTGTTGGTGACCCTGACGCGCAGGCTCGTGGCGACGCCGACTCGCGCGGGCGGCGTCGTCGCAGCCGGATCGAGCCGCAGGCCCAGCGACCGGCCCGCCAGGAACGCCGCGATCCCGTCGTAGTACGCGCTCGCGAGGAGCGTCCTGACCGATGGCTCCGCCAGCAGCTGCAGCTCGTACGGGCTCGAGAGCGCCAGCGACTCCACCAGGGCGCCGGGCATCTGGATCGGCCGCGGGCGGAACGCGGCGTCGTAGGGCCCGAGGACGAAGAAGTGCCGGCCCGGGGGCAGGGTCGCCTGGGCAAACCGCAGGTAATCGTCGGTCGGGTTGCGCTGCGCCTCGGGGATCAGGGGGTCGCCCAGCGTCAGCTGCCAGTCGGCCGTCTGCAGCGGCGTCAGCCGGGCGACGTGTGCCTGCAGGATGTCGGCCGCCAGCGCCTCGCTCGCCGCCGCCCCGCTGCAGCCGCGACCGCAGAAGAACGCCTCCGTCCTCCCCTTCCCGCCGGAGATCCAGTTGTTGTGGATGGCCACGTACAGATCCGCACGGACGTTGTTCGCGGCGTCCATGCGGGCCAGGAACTCGTCGGTGCCGTCCACGCGACCGTCCCCGTTGCGGTCGACCCCGTCGCGGTTCGCGGCGGTGTCACCGGTGCGCGACATCGACACCCGGATCCCGGCGTCGCGCAGCATGGCCGCCAGGCGCAGCGCGATGTCGAGGTCCAGGTCGGACTCGCGGATCACGGTCCCGTCGGGGAGCGTCCCCGTGGCCCCCGTCTCGGGACCGCCGTGGCCCGGATCCAGGAAGACGGTCACGCTCGATGGGCCCGGCGGGTAGGCGGGCGCGCTCACCTTCGAGACCCGGAGCTCGGCCGTGGCGACCGCGCCGTCGTCGGCCGTCAGCGTCAGCCGGACACGGTACGGTCCGTCCGGGGCCGGCTGACCGCCGGGACCGATGCCATCCCAGCGCAGCCTGGTGGTGCCGGTCGGCCTCCGGCTCGAGTGCAGGATCTCGCGCACGACCTGGCCGTCCCAGGTCAGCACCTGCGCCTCCCCCATCGCGGGCCTGCCCACCACCAGCAGGATTCGGGCGATCCCGGCCGGCCGGGAGCCTGCCGCCGGGTACACGAGGCGGTCCGGCGCGGTGAAGCTCACCAGCGGGGACGAAGCGGCGGCCACGGAGCGGATCCCGGGGAGGATCGCCGCAAGCGCGAGGATGGCGGCCGCGACCACGCGAGGGACGAGCGAGCGGGGGACGAGCGGGAGCGCGGCGCGTCGCCGCCGCCTCGTACCTTCCCCGGGCAGACGCCGCCAGCGGACCCGGAACGCGCTCCCTCCGCCCATCCGGGGACCGTAGCACCGCCTCCGGGCCGCTCGCAGCGGCCGGACGGCCCGTCTGCCGGGCCCGGTCGCGCCCGGCTGCAGCCTCGGCGCGGGGCACGCCATCGCGGTCCTCGCGAATATCGCCGGCCGTCCACGAATCGCGGCCGCGCGCCTTGATTCCGCCGCGCGACCCTGCTATCGTGCCGCCGTTAGTTCATTTCTAACAGGCAGGAACTATGCCAGGTCTCCGACACGCGGCCATGCTGGAGGTCAACGAGTTCCTGGTGCTCGACCTCATCCGGGACCGGGGCGAGACGACCCGGCCGGAGATCGCCCGGGCCCTGGGCCTGTCCGCCTCGTCGGTCAGTCGCATCGTCGGCCGGCTCATCCAGGGGGGGTTGATCGCCGAGTCGGCGGGCTCGACCGATGTGCCGGGACGCCCCCGCGCCCGCATCACCTTCAATCGCCAGGCCGGTTCCGTGATCGGCGTCGACCTGGGCGGCACGAAGTGCCAGGCGGCGCTGGCCGACCTCAGGGGCACGATCCTCCACGAGATCCGCCGGCCCACCCACGGGGATGCGGCGCCGTACCCGACCCTCCTGGGCGCGATCGCGGACCTGCGGGCGGAGGCCCGCCAGCGCGGCCTGCCAGTGCTCGGCGTGGCCGTCGGCGTCCCTGCGATCCTCGACGCGGACACCGGCGTGGCGGTCAGCGGCCCGAACGTCCAGTGGCAGGACTTCGCGATCGTCCCCCGGCTGGCTGCCGACGTGGACGTGCCGGTGATCGTCGAGAACGACGTGAACCTGGCCGCGCTCGCGCACGCCTGGCGCGGCGACGGCCGGCGCGTCGACGACTTCGTCACGATCTCGATCGGCACCGGGATCGGGGCGGCCGTGGTGGCGAATGGGCGGCTGGTGAAGGGCCACCGCAACGGGGCGGGCGAGATCGGCTACCTCACGCTCTCCGCCGATCGCCTCGACCGACCGCTCCGGGACGGGGTCGGCGACTTCGAGGAGCGCGCCTCGGGGCCCGGCATCGCGCGACGTGCGGCCGAGCTGCTGGCAACGTCCGGCGAGCCGTCGCTGCTCCGCACAACCGAGGTGACGCCGGCGGCCGTGTTCCACGCGGCGGAGGACGGCGATCCGGTCGCCCGAGCCGTCATCGAGGAGACGCTCGACCACGTGACGCTCGCCCTGGTGGCCGTCGGTGCGCTGCTCGATCCCGAGCTGGTCGTCATCGACGGAAGCGTCGGACGCTCGCTGCGGCCGTATCTCGACCGGCTGTCCGAGCGCCTGGGGGTGCGCCTGTGGTCGGCGCCGCGGCTCGTGATCTCGTCACTCGGATCGGATTCGACGGTGATCGGCGCGGTGGCCGCCGCGCTGCAGAGCGTGCGACGGAAGGCGGCCCCGTCGTCGCTGTTCGGCGTGTTCGACGTTGGAGGCACGGAGGTGGCACAGGAACTGGGACCAGCGGCCGCGACCGCGGCCATCGGCTAGAGAGGGTCCGGGTCCGAGGACGGGCCCGGACGGGGTAGGGAGACCAGGAAGAGGAGGCTCGACAATGCGACGTCCGGGAGGACGAACCGTGCTCGCGCTGCTGGCCGTGGTCACGCTCCTCGGGGCGTGCAGCGGAGCGGCGACGCAGGCGCCGGGTGGCGGCGCCCAGATCACGCTGCACGCGCTGTTCATGAAGCAGGCCGCCTACAGCGACGCGGACGTGAAGGCGATGACCGATGCCTTCACCGCCGCCAACCCGAACATCACGGTCGTGCCGGAATACGTGGGCTACGACGCGCTCCACGACAAGATCGTCACCGACCAGATCGGCGGCTCCGGGCTGTACGACATCGTCCTGATGGACACCCCGTGGCCGGCGGAGTTCGTCAAGGCCAACATCGTGACCGACATCACCGACAAGATCCCCGCCGACTTCAAGAGCGGCATCTTCGACTCGGCGTGGACCGCGGCCACGTACCAGGGAAAGATCTACGGCGTGCCGTGGATCAACGACACCAAGTTCTTCTTCTACAACAAGCAGATGTTCGCCCAGGCCGGCATCACGTCGGCGCCGAAGACGTGGGACGACGTGGTCACCGACGCCAAGGCGATCAAGGCCAAGGGCATCGTCCAGTACCCGATCGTGGCCAGCTGGAAGCAGGTCGAGGCGGTCATCTGCGACTGGACGCAGCTGGCGGCCGTCTTCGGCGGTGCCAACTTCCTGGACGCCCAGGGCAACGCGACGTTCAACACGAGCGGCGGGCTCGGCGCGCTTCAGTTCATGAAGAGCCTGCTCGACCAGAAGCTGGTGAACCCGGCGTCGCTCGGCTTCATCGAGGACGACGTCAACAGCACCATGGCCGCCGGCCAGGCCGCGATGGCGCTCAACTGGACCTATGGCTACAACGTGATGAACGACCCCAAGCAGTCGAAGGTCGCCGGTCAGATCGAGGTCGTCTCGAGTCCCGGTGGGGGCAGCGTGGCCACCAGCGGCGTGAACGGCGGCATGAGCCTCGCGATCACCAAGAGCTCCAAGTACCCGGCCGAAGCCCTGAAGTACGCGCTCTGGATCGCGAGCGAGAAGAGCCAGGAGATGGACACGGCCAACGCGTTCCCGATGTGGAAGGCGTCGTTCTCGAACCCGGAGGTGACCAAGGCGAACCCCGCGTTCTTCGCCGCCGCGCAGAACCAGTTCGCGAACCTCGTCGCGCGGCCGGTCGTGCCGTACTACACGAAGCTCTCGAACGCGCTGCAGGTCGCCATTCAGCTGGCGCTGCAGGGCAAGGAGACCCCGCAGCAGGCCCTGAACGACGTGGCGACCAAGCTGCCGTCCCTCCAGCAGTAACCGCCACTGCAGGGACGATCCGATGAGCCAGGCGATCCGGACGCGTGCACCGGCTGGCGTTCCGGCGCGCGTCCGGAAGCCCTGGCCCGAGACCTGGGTGGCGGCGGCGTTCATCGGCCCCGCCGCCCTCGTAATCCTGCTCGTCGTGGTGGTCCCGCTGGCCCGGGCCGCCTGGATGAGCCTCTTCGACATCAGCCTCGTGCGGCCCGGCCACGAGCCGTTCGTGGGGCTGGGCAACTACATCGATCAGCTGACCAGCGGCGACTTCTGGGCCGCCGTCTGGCGCGCGCTCTGGTTCACCGTCGTGTCCACGGCGCTCGAGCTGGGCCTGGGCCTGGCGCTGGCCCTCCTGATGGACCAGCCGCTCCGGTTCCGCTGGCTGCTGCGGACCCTCGTGATCCTGCCCTGGGCGCTGCCCACCATCGTGAACGCGCTGATGTGGCGCTGGATCGACAACGCCGAGTACGGGGCGCTCAACGCGCTGCTCACGCAGCTCGGGGTCCTGCACAGCTACCAGATCTGGCTCTCGGACAGCGACCTGGCGATGTGGATGGTGATCCTCGCCGACGTCTGGAAGATGACGCCGCTGGTCGCGATCCTGCTGCTGGCGGCCCTGCAGTCGGTGTCGCCCGAGCTGGTGGAGGCGGCCAAGGTCGACGGCGCGACCACCCTCCAGGCGCTCCGTCACGTCATGCTTCCCCTGATCGTGCCGGTCGTACTGATCGTGCTGGTCCTGCGCACCATGGAGGCGTTCAAGGTCTTCGACATCGTCTGGATCATGACCGGCGGAGGGCCTGCGAACGCCACCCAGACCATCGCGATCTACGCCTACCAGACCGCCTACCAGGGCTACGACTTCGGGCAGGGTGCGGCGTTGGGCTACCTCATCGCGCTGGTGATCATGGTCCTCGCGGCCGTCTACCTGCGGCTGCTCGGGCGGCTGGGGAGGACCTGAGCGTGACCGCTGCACCCGCCGTGCACGTCCGCCACCGTGCGGGCATCGC
>JAJYEB010000106.1 GCA_021790375.1 Chloroflexota bacterium
CCGGCGAGGTCCTCCACAGCATGGCGTTGCCCACGAGGGTCGCCATGAGCATCTCGCCCAGGATGCCCGGCGCGGACCCGCTGCTGGCGAAATAGGCGAAGAACGCCGGGTGCTGCCAGTGCGTGATGTTCGGCTCGATCAGCGCCCGGTAGTCGGCCAGGACGTCACCCAGCGGTTCCGGCAGCTCGGGAGGATCGGCGGGGAAGCGTCCGCGCAGCTCGCCGGGCTCGACGTCCGGCAGGACCGGGAAGCGCTCGACGTGCGCCAGGTAGTCGGCCATCAGGTCCGCCACCACGTGGGCCGACCGGCGGAAGGTCTCCGGATCCATGTCGCCGTGCCCCGACGCCTGGGCCGGGTCCAGCGTGCCGAACGCCACGCGCAGCGCCTCGTCGTCGAGGGATCCCGGGCGGCGATCGGGCGGTGTCGAGGTCATGGGGCGGAGTCTAGCGAGGCGCGGATCCGCGTGGGGTAGGCTGCGCCGCAGGCGACATGGGTCGTGGGCGAGGGGTGGAACGTGGGCGGATTGCTGGACAGCGTCGGTTCCGGGCTGGGCGGGCTCTTCTCCAACACGATCGGGCGGATCGTCGACGGCATCGCCGGGGCCGCCGGGCAGGTCGGCGCACTGGTGCCCGCCGATCCGCGCGTCCTGGTGATCGGGGCGATCGTGGTGCTGGCGCTCCTCGCCTGGGCCTGGCTGCGCTGATCCCGGGCAACGGCATCCGGGCCCGCCGACCTCCACAGCCTGCCCGGCAACGGAGGCCCGTCCGGCAGCGGCAGCCTGCCCGGCAGCGGCAGCCTGCCCGGCAACGGAGGCCCGCGGACGGCTGAGGTATCGTCCGGGGGCGCGGATTCACCCCGTGCCGGCTCGCGCGCCGATTGCCCGGCGTGCACCCTCCGGTGGCCGCGCCGCCGACCCGTGAGCAGGAGGTTCGCCAGGCATGCGTCCTTTCTTCGGCTACCACATGCCCAGCTTCACGTACCCCGACGTGCCGCCGGAGCGGCTGTTCGACCGGCTCACCGAGCTCGTGCAGGCGGCCGAGTCGGCGGGGTTCGACATGGTCACCGTGATGGACCACTTCTACCAGATCGGGAACGTGGGGGCCGAGGACGAGCCGATGCTCGAGGCGTACACCACGCTCGGCGCCATCGCCGCGCGCACCCGCCGGGTGCGGCTCGGCACGATGGTGACGGGCGTGACGTACCGCAATCCCGCGCTGCTGGCCAAGGCGGTGACGACGCTCGACGTCATCTCGGGCGGAAGGGCGGTGCTCGGGATCGGCGCCGGCTGGAACGAGTCCGAGCACCGCGGGTACGGCTTCGAGTTTCCGCCGATCCGGGAGCGGATGGATCGACTCGACGAGGCCCTGGCGATCTGCCGGCTGATGTTCACCCGGGAGCGCCCGAGCTTCGAGGGATGGCACTACCGGATCGAGGAGGCGCTGAACAGCCCGCGCCCGATCCAGGCCGGCGGACCGAAGATCCTGGTCGGCGGAGGCGGGGAACGCAGGACGCTTCGCCTGGCCGCCAGGTACGCCGACATGACGAACTGGTTCGGCACGCTCGACGAGCTTCGGCACAAGAACGAGGTGCTCGAGCAGCACTGCGAGGCGGAGGGCCGGGACCCCTCGACGATCCTCCGGACGGTCATGGCGCCGTTCGTGCTGGTGCGTGACGACCGGGAGGCGCAGGCCACGCTGGACCGGCTGACCCCGGCCCGCCGGGCTGCCGCGGCGGCCGTGACCCCGGCGCAGGCGGCAGAGGGCCTGCGGCCCTACATGGACGCCGGCTTCATGGGGTTCATCTTCCGGAACCCGACGTTCTTGACGCTCGAGTCGCTGGGGCTGGCCGGAGAGCTGATCGCCCTCCTGTCCTGATCGACCACCCGCCTACTGCGCGCGGGCCCGATCGACCGCGAGCCGGGCCAGCGCCCAGTCCTGGGCCGCCACGCCCACCGACTTGAACACCGTGCGCCCACCCGGCGGCGCGGCCGGCCGCACCAGGAGCGTGCCGATCTCTGCCAGCCGCTCGCGCTGCAGGGTGCCGGCCCGGATCGCCTGGATCAGGTCGCCGGCCTCGGCCAGCGCCGCGTCGAGCAGGTCGACGGCGACCACCGAGGCTCCGGCCAGCAGCTCGGCCGGAAGCTCGCACATGGCCTCCGTGTACGCTCCCACCGCGTTGACGTGGACAACCGCTGCAAGGTCCCGGGCCGCGAAGAGCGGTCGGGTCGCGGTGGTCGCGGTGCACACCACGTCCGCGCCGGCGAGCGCACCGGGGACGTTCCCGGCGACGACCCGCACGGGCTCGAGCTCCCCCGCGAGCCGCGCGGCCAGGGCGGCCGCATGCACCGGGTCCCTCGAGGCGATGCGCACCTCGCGGATCGGCCGGACCGCGCACACCGCCCGCACCTGGTCGGCCGCCTGCCCGCCCGCGCCGATCATCGCCAGCACCCCGGAATCGGGCGAGGCGAGCAGGTCCGTGGCCACTCCGGACGCCGCGCCGGTCCGGAGTGCGGTGAGCGTGCCACCGTCGATGATCGCCTCCGGTGTGCCCGTTTCACCGTCGAACCAGATCACCACCGCCTGCACCGCCGGCAGGCCGCGTCCGGGGTTCCCTCCCCGGACGGTCACCGCCTTCAGGACCGTTCCGATCCCCTGCCGGTCCGCGGCGAGCATCGCCAGGGCGCGTCCGCCCTCCAGGGCCAGCCGCGTGGGCTGCTCGATGCCGCCGGCGGAGGCGGCGATGAACCCGTCGCGCACCGCGTCGATGGCCGCGCGCATCGGGACCAGTTCACGGAGCCGGTCCGGCGAGATGACCAGCACGGCGTGTCAGTCTCCGGCCGCCAAGGGGCCTCTGCCCGCCCCGCGCGACCGATCCGGCGCCGCCCCTGCAGTCCCGGCCCCCCAGATGTCTCCCACCGTGAAGCCCTCCGGGAACGGGTCCTCGGGGTCCAGGACGTAGGTGGAGAAGCCGGTGATCCAGGCCGTGCCTCCGATGGTCGGGACCACCGCGGGCCTCCCGCCGACGGTGGTCTCCCGGACCAGGCGGCCGGTGAAGACGGTGTCCAGGATCCCCTCGTGGCGGAAGTCCTGCCCCAGGCCCAGCCGGCCGCGTGCGTGCAGGGTGGCCATCTTCGCGCAGGTCCCGGTCCCGCAGGGGGAGCGGTCGAGCGCGCCCGTCCACGTCGCAGGCCGGTTCCAGTCGAGCTCGCCGGTCGAGACCACCACCGTGTTCCGCAGGTCCGCGTGCGGGCCGCTGGGCGGTCCGGAGAGCAGCGCGATGGTGGGCCCCACGATCCCGGGGTTGTCCGGATGCGTGCAGGGAACCTGCTCGCGGGTCGCTGCCTTGATCATCTCGCCCACCCGCACCAGGTCGCGGGCCTCGTCGGGTGCCAGGCGCAGGCCCAGCGCAGCGGCGTCCGCGATGGCGTAGATCATGCCGCCGTACGCCACGTCCACCTTCACGGTGCCGAGCCCGGGGACCTCGACGTCCGCGTCGAGGACGAACACGAAGGAGGGCACGTTCTCGAACGTGATGCGCCGGGCCTTGCCGTCCACCACGTCCGCCCGGATGCCGACCAGGCCGGCCGGCGATTCCAGCAGGAACTCCGTCACCGGCTCGCGCACCGGCACCATCCCCATCTCGATCAGCACGGTCGCCACGCAGATCGTGTTGGTGCCCGACATGGGCGGGTACTCGACCTGCTCCATGATGATGTAGCCCGCGGCGGCGGCCGGGTTCGTGGCTGGCAGGACCAGGTTGCAGTTGGCGGCCGGATAGCCGCGCGGCTCACGCAGCATGCGCAGGCGCACGGCGTCGTGGTGGGCGGCGAAGTGCCGCATCTTGTCGAACATGGTGGCGCCCGGCACGTCCAGCACGCCGCCGACGATCACCCGCCCGGGTTCCCCTGCCGCGTGGGCGTCCACCGCCACGATGCCGTTGCTGAACCGCACCGCACGACCTCCCTGCGAGGGAGCCCATGGTACCGCCCGCGGATCGGGCCGGGAGCCGGGGCGGGAGCGCGGGCGACGCGCCCGTGCGTCAGCGGCGGAAGCGGCCGCGCCGTCGCTCGTCGGCCAGCGCTGTCGCGGTCCGGGCCGGCGAGGTGAGGAGCGCTTCGATCTCCCCTCGATACCGGCGCCCGATGGGTGTCCGGGCGAACCATTCAAGGAAGTCCGGGTCCTGTCGGGCGATCTGCCCCAGCGACCAGCCTGTGTACCGGCCGAAATCGAGCACGCTGCCGGAGGGGCTGCCCGATGGCGCGGCCGGCCGCATCTCCCACGGCTCGACGGGCCTGGGTGGTGCCGGCGGCGGGGCCAGGGTCGCGCGGCGCGAGCGGTCGTACTCGGCTCGGGCGGCCGGGTCGCGGAGCACGGTCCAGGCGTTGTTGAGCGCGGTCATCCGCTCGTCGGAGCCGCCGGTGACATCCGGGTGGTACTTGCGGGCCAGCGTGCGGTACGCCGCCTGGATGACCTCGGTCTCCGCGCCCGGATCGACCTGCAGGATGACGTAGTGGTCGGTGGTGCCGAACATCGTGTCCGAGGGTACCGGCGGACGGCGCCGCCGGAAGCGCCAGATGGTACCGTCGCCACTCGCACTTTCGTGCCCTGCCGGGCGGGCGTCTCTGCCGTCCGGACGTGCCCTGCCGCGTGGGCGTCTCTGCCGTCCGGACGTGCCCTGACGTCGCCCTCGGCACCGGGCAACGGGAGGCCGGGGCAACCGGAGCGCGGGGCGACCTTCAGCCCTTGGCATTCGGCGCCCGGGCCCGGATGCTGAGGGCCTCGACGCGTCCGTGCAGGAGGGAGCACGCCATGTCCGTTCTCGTCGCCTACGCCAGCCGGCACGGGGCGACCCGGGGAATCGCCGAGCACATCGCGGATCGGCTGCGCGCCGACGGCCTGGAGGCCGAGGCCCGACCGGTGAGCGCGGTACGGGACGTGGGCACGTACGACGCGGTCGTGGTCGGGGGCGCGGCGTACATGTTCCACTGGCTGAAGGAGGCCACCGGGTTCGTCCGGCGCAACGGTGCCGCCCTCGCCGCGCGGCCGGTCTGGCTGTTCAGCAGCGGGCCCCTGGGGACCGACACCGTGGATGCCCAGGGGCGCGACGTGCTCCTCACCAGTGAGCCGAAGGAGTTTGCCGAGCTCCGCTCCGCGCTTCACCCGCGCGACGTGCGGGTGTTCTTCGGCGCATTCGACCCGGGGGCCCCTCCCGTGGGGCTGGCCGAGCGGTTCGTGCGGCACATGCCGGCCGCCCGTGACGCGATGCCCGCCGGAGACTTCCGCGACTGGCCGGCGATCGACGCCTGGGCGGACGGAATCGCGGCGGAGCTGGCGACGCAGGCGGGTTGAGCCCACGTGGACCAGGACGGGCAGCCAGGCCGTGGCGGCGAACCCCAACCCCGCCAGGAACATGAGCAGCGCGCCGACGACCAGGACACGCCGCCGGCCGACGCTGTCGGCGTGGGTGGTGAGCCAGAGCGAAATGGCCGCGTCGCCCAGGAGTGTCAGGGTCAGGAGCACCCCTATGAGCGCTCCGGAGAGCCCGAGGGCGGCGAGGTAGAGGACCAGCACGACCGACACGAGGCCGTAGCCGAACATGCGCACCGCTCGCGTCGCGAAGATGAGGCGCCCATCGCGCCCGAGCGCCACCGCCTGCCTCGCCTATCCGCCCGCTTCGACCTGCCCTCGGCACCACGCGTAGAGCGCGTCGTAGGCGGGCAGCTCCAGGGCGAGTTGTTCCTGGTCGGGCAGGCCGAGCAGCGCGAAGCCGTCGGCGATGGCGAGCAGCCCCCGTGACTGCGGCGTTGCGTCGCGGTCCTCGGCCACGTCGGCGCCGTGGATGACGCGGGCCATGAGGGCGAGCACCGGATCACCGGCCAGGTTGTAGTCGTCTATGAGGACCTCGAACGAGCAGAGGCCATCCCGGTGGGTGTAGCGGGCGCCCTTGGCATCGAAGCTGATCGCGCCCGTCCGCTCGGCGTAGGGTAGGACATCGTCGGCGGGGACGTAGGCGATCTCCGCGTCGGGATCGATGAATCTGCGGATCAGCCAGGGGCAGGCGATCCGATCGGTCCTCGGGTGCTCGCGGGTGACCCACTCCATCGTGGTCCTCCTGGCTTGACGTGCGTTCACGTACCAGCATGACACGCCGGCCAGGTGCGGTCCGCCAGGAATCGCGGCGAACGGACCGTGTCCTGGAGGGCCCTGGGAAAGGTTGCAGGACGTACTGAACGACCCCCCGGGGCATCCCAAGGGGTCGACTCGTGCTCGGTTTCTGGTCGGGGCGCCGCGATTCGAACGCGGGACCTCTTGAACCCCATTTAGTTCACGACGCGCTCAGACCCCCGCTTTCGTGCTCCACGGCCGTCCATTCCGTGCGCCTGTGACCCCCATTATCCGCGGTCTTGTGGGTCAACTTGTGGGTCAGGAACAGCCTCGGCATCTGGCTCTCGGCGGCCGGCCCTCCTCAGCCCCTTCATCAGCCGGCAAGTCACAGGGCGCCGGCTCCAGCGACGGCGCACGGCACCACGCCCATGACTGGCAGGATCGCGGCGATAATGCTGCAGGCTACGAGCCCGTTCCAAAAGGGCAGCGCCCGCCGACCGGCGATTCCATGCTCAACTCCGATGAGCGCGCGCCCGAGCCAGAAGGAGGCTCGGACGGTTCGATTGCTTCGCACGGGCGGGGCGACAATGGATGGTAGGGCTATTGTCCGCTGATCAAGGACGCTGGGCTGACGAGCACGAGCCCATCAGGT
>JAJYEB010000107.1 GCA_021790375.1 Chloroflexota bacterium
CGTTCGGCGGTTACGAATCGCTCCAGCTGGAGCTGATCGACGCGGCAACGGCCGTCGCACCGGCGTCGCCCGGCGTCACGCCGCCGGGTCTGCGAACCGCGGGCACTGCGGCCGGGGCCGGCGCGGCATGAGCGGCAGCAGGCGGCCGCCGCGCGACGGCGAACGGCCGCGGGTCGCGTTCAGGGGCCCGACGCCGGGGGTCGCGTCGATCCTCTCGCTGGTCGGCCTGCTGCTGGTGGCCGTGCTCAGCTTCGGGCTGCTGGGTGGCTCGGTGCCGTCGCTGGTACCGATCCACAAGCTCAACCCGGGCGACGTCGCGGGTCGCACCCCCAACCCGGTCGTGGTGTACACGCCCGTGCCGGTCGCGCAGCCACCGCACGTGCTCGGCACGATCCTCTTCGTGAAGGCCGGCAACATCTGGTCGGTGAGCGGCAATGACCAGCTGACCCAGATGACCTCGAGCGGCACGGACCAGTCGCCGACCTGGTCTCCCGACGGCTCCACGATCTACTTCATCCGGGTGATCTCGAAGAAGACGCAGGTACCCTGCCAGTACATCGCCGCCGGCGGGTGCGTGCCGGGTTCGGACGTCAACTACACGCTCGAGTACCCCGTGCTCTCCCGCATGGCCTCGACCGCCGGCGCCCCCGCGACGGCCATCCAGAGCGGCCTCTACAACCTGCCGGCCGGCGGACAGTACTTCTACGGGATCTGGCAGCCGGCGCTCAGCCCGAACGGGAAGACGTTCGCGCTGGTCAGCGATTCCTCCAACCCGTTCACCGACAGCGTGGCGCTCTCCCTTCTGCCGGTGGGCGGGGGCCAGGTGACGCGGCTGCCGGTGGGCGAGGCGTACTACTACGGGTTCGGGCTCGGCCACAACGATCCGCAGTGGAGCCCGGACGGGAGCGTGATCGCGTACACGTACAACGACAAGTCGGGGGCCTATGGCGCGCCGCGGATCGCGCTCTACACGGTCAGGACCAGGACGGCTGCCTTCCTCACCCCCAACAACTACGCACAGCCGTCCTGGTCGCCGGACGGCAAGTACCTGGCGGCGGTCCGCACCAGCCCGCGCGGACGCGACATCGTGATCCTCGACGCGCGGACCGGCAAGCTGCTCGCCCAGCTGACCCACGACGCGCGCAGCTTCGCCCCGACGTGGTCGCCCGCGGGCGACCAGATCGCGTTCCTCCGCGCCCAGGGCACCACGATCGACCTGGAGCTGCTGACGCTCGGCGGCACGGCACCAGTATTCCGGGTCGCGAAGGAGGAACCGTTGACCTCGCAGAGCCAGCTGGACGGGACATCCCGCCCGGCGTGGTTCATCCCCCCGAGCCAGATCCCGACGCCGCCGCCTCCGTCCGCCGTCCCGGCGGCGAGCGCGCCGGGGCTCGGGCCGGCCTCCTCTGCCTCCTCCTCGGCGGCGCCATGACGCCACCCGGCGGCACGTACCTCGAGCGGCTCGCGGACCGGACGGCGCGGGTCGGCACCGTGCTGTGCCTTGGCGTCGACCCGGATCCCACGGCGCTTCCGGAGGGGTTCTCGCCGGACCTGCAGGGAGTCGAGCGGTTCGTCCGGATGCTGCTCGAGGCCGCGGTGCCGCACGTGGCCGCCGTCAAGCCCAACCTTGCCTTCTTCGAGGCGTTCGGCAGCGCGGGCATGGCCGCGCTCGAGCGCCTGCGGGCGCTCGTGCCCCCGGACGTGCCGCTCATCGCCGACGCAAAGCGCGGGGACATCGGCTCGACCGCCGCGCGACAGGCCGTCGCGCTCTTCGATCGGCTGGGCGCGGACGCCGTGACGGTCAGCCCGTACCTGGGACGCGAGGCGATCGCTCCGCTGCTCGACCGACCGGATCGGTACGCCTACGTGCTGTGCCGGACCTCCAACCCCGGGGCGGGCGAGCTGCAGGACCTGCTGGTCGATGCGGACGCGGAGTTCGCGTGGCCGGCCGAGCCGCTGCACGTGCGCGTGGCACGCCGCGCCCGGCTGTGGAACGAGCGCCACGGCACCGTGGGCCTGGTGGTGGGCGCCACGGCGCCCCGGGAGCTGGAGGTGCTGAGGCGGATCGCGCCCGACCTCGGGTTCCTGGTGCCGGGCGTGGGCGCCCAGGGCGGTGACGCGGACGCGGCGCTGGCGCATGGTCCGGCGACTGCCGGAAGCGCCGGGTCGCGCGCCGGAGGGGGCCTGGTGGTGAACGTGTCTCGCGGAATCGCGGGTGCGGCGACCGGCGCAGCGGATCCCTCCGCGGCCGTCGCGCAGGCCGCCGCCCGCTGGGCGGCCACCCTGCCGGTGCTACAATCGCTGCCCTGAACGGGGTAACCAGCCTGAGGAGTCGCGTCGACCATGCCCGACATCGGACCGATGGAGATCATCCTGGTCCTGGCGATCGCGCTGCTCGTGCTCGGGCCAAGCAAGCTCCCCGAGATCGGCAAGAGCCTGGGCGCGAGCATCCGCGAGTTCCGTAAGGCGACCACGGACGTGCAGGAGTCGATGAGGATCGACCCGCCTGCGCCTGCCGCGCCCCCTGCACCTGCCGCGCCTCCTGCGCCTGCCGCCCCGCTGGCGGCCGTTTCGTCCGCCCCCGCGGTCGCGTCCACGCAGGTGCCGCCGGCCCCCCAGCCCCCGACGCAGTCGCCCGGGTCCGGCGAGCCCCAGGCCGGGGCCTGATCGGCCCCGCGCGCTCGTCTTCGCGTGGCTGACCTGGAGGCGGTCCGGCCCGGGGACCTTGCGCTGACCGGCGGAGGCGCCCCGCGTGACCCCGCCCCGGCATCGCCCTCGCCCGCCGCCGGCGACCAGGGGGTCATGAGCCTGGTCGACCACCTGGCCGAGCTCCGCCGCCGGCTCTTCATCTCGATCCTCGCGATCGTGGTGGGTTCCGTGCTCGGGCTGTTCCTCGCTCCCCGCGCGATCGAGATCCTCAAGGCGCCGATCCCCGGAGCCCTCCGCTTCACGGACCTTGGCGGCGCGTTCTTCATCCAGCTCAAGGTCGCGGTGGTGATCGGCGTGGTGCTGGCCATGCCGGTGATCCTGTGGCAGCTCTGGCGCTTCGTGGCGCCCGGGCTCACCCCCGAGGAGCGTCGCCTGGCCCGGCCGTGGGTTCCGCTCGCGCTGCTCTTCTTTGCGCTCGGCGTGGCCGTCGCCTACGTGGTCCTGCCGTTTGCCTCCGCGTTCCTGCTCGGGTTCGCGGTGCCGGGCGTCCTGGAGCCGCTCATCACGGCCGAGGCGTACTTCGGCTTCGTGACCATGCTCTTCCTGGCCTTCGGGCTCGTCATGGAGTTCCCGATCGTGCTGGTGCTGCTGAGCAAGGTCGGGGTCATCACCTCGGAGCGACTGCGCAAGAACCGCCGCATGGTGATCCTCGGGATCGCGATCTTCGCGGTGGTCGTGACGCCGGGTGGCGACCCGATCAGCCCGAGCGTCCTCGGCACGGTCATGTACCTGCTCTTCGAGTTCAGCATCCGCCTCGTGCGCTGGACCGGGCGGTGACGAGCGGCGAGGGAAGCATCACGTGGCCGAGTCGCAGCACGTCGCGGTGATCACCGGCCTCTCGGGCGCCGGCAAGACCACCACCAGCAAGCTCTTCGAGGACCTCGGCTACACCGTGGTCGACAACCTGCCGGCGGAGTTCCTGCCGGGGCTCGCGGAGCTGGTAGCGCGGGAGCCGGCCCGGTTCGACCGCGTGGCGATCGTCATCGACGTACGCGCGGGCGACGCCCCGGCGGCGTTCGCGGAGACCATGGACGCGCTGCAAGCGCGAGGCCTGCGGCCCCAGGTCTTCTTCCTGGAGGCGCGCGATGACGTGCTCGTGCGGCGCTTCAGCGAGACCCGGCATCGCCATCCGTTGGGCGGCCACCGCGGGATCGCCGCGTCGATCGCCCAGGAGCGGCTGGTGCTCGAGCCGCTGCGGGAGTGCGCCGACGCCATCATCGACACGTCCGATCTCTCCGGCCGCGAGCTCCGCGAGCGCATCTTCGGGGCCCTGGAGCTGGAGACGGAACCGGAGCAGATGACGCTCCAGCTCGTGAGCTTCGGGTACAAGTACGGGCTTCCGGTCGAGGCGGACATCGTCTTCGACGTCCGGTTCATGGAGAACCCCTACTACGATCCGGAGCTGCGCCCACTGTCCGGGCTGACCGAGCCGGTCCGTGCTCGCGTCCTGGGGCAGCCGGCGGCACAGCGCTTTCTCGAGTTCGCCGACGAGTTCTTCGAGTTCGCCCTCCCCGCGTATGCTGCCGAGGGCAAGACACGCCTGACGGTGGCGATCGGGTGCACCGGCGGATACCACCGGTCCATCGTCATCGCAGAGGAGCTGAAGCGGCGCTGGGTCGAGCGCGGGTACGGTGGCGTGAGCGTCTGGCACCGTGAGCTCGAGCGAGCGTGAGGGGGCCGTGAGCGAGGCCGATCGTCCCGGGCGGCGCATGGCGCGGCGGCGAGGGCCGGCGCTGCGGGGGCAGACGCTCCGGGGCGGCCGGCTCCGGTACTGGCTGATGCCCGGCATCGGGGTGAAGCGCTGGCTCGCGCTGGTGCTGGCGGGCGAGCTGGCGCTCGCGCTGGCGGGCGCCTTCGTGCTCAAGCAGGTGTACCGGGAGATCATCGTGCCGGGCCCTCTGGAGGGGGTCGTGTACGTCCTCACCCTCCAGTTCCTGCCGTACGGGCTGCGTGCCATCCCGTTCCTGGTCGCCGGTATCGTGGCGTTCTCGGTGGGCGTGCTGCAGCTCACCCGCACGCTACTGCTCCCGTTCGGCGAGCCGTCCGGCCCGCTCGTGGAGGTCATCTACCAGAAGCGCTACCTGGCCCGGGGCCCGCGGGTCGTCGCCATCGGGGGCGGGACGGGGCTCTCGGCGCTGCTCCGTGGCCTCAAGGAGCACACCAGCAACATCACGGCCGTGGTCACGGTGGCGGACGACGGAGGTTCCTCCGGCAAGCTCCGGGCGGAGCTCGGGATCGCCCCCATGGGCGACATCCGGAACTGCATCGCCGCGCTGGCCGACACCGAGCCGCTCATGACCCGGCTCCTGCAGTACCGCTTCCCGGAGGACGCGGCCCTCGCTCCCGGCCTGGGGGGCCACGCGTTCGGCAACCTGCTGATCGCGGCGATGAGCGCGATCGAGGACGATTTCCAGGAGGGGGTCCGGCAGTCGAACCGCGTGCTCGCCGTGCGGGGGCAGGTGGTCCCCGCAGCCCCCGTCCCGCTCACCCTCCACGCCCGCCTCGCCGATGGCTCGGAGATGCACGGCCAGTCATCGATCGCGCGGGCGAACGGGATCGAGCGGGTATGGGTGACGCCGTCCGACGTCGGCTCCACGGCGGAGGTGCTCGAGGCGATCGCGGAGGCCGACTTCATCGTGATGGGGCCGGGCAGCCTCTACACGAGCCTGCTGCCGAGCCTGCTGATCCCCGAGGTGCGCGACGCCGTGGCCGCTTCCCGCGCACTGCGCTGCTACGTGTGCAACGTCGCGACGCAGGTTGGGGAGACGGAGGGATACGGGCTGGCGGCGCACCTCGCGGCGCTGACGCTGCACGTGGGCCCGGGCCTCGTGGACGTGGTGCTGGCCAACGACGACTTCAGCGCCGTGCCTCCCGTGGACGGCCTCGGCCAGCCGGTGCGCCTGGACTGGGTGCGGCCGGCGGGCGGTCCGGGCCTGGTCACCAGGCATGTCGTCGACCCGCAGAACGCCCACCGCCACGACTCCGATCTCCTCGCGGCCGCGCTCATGGACATCCTGCAGGAGCGTGGGCGATCTCGTCCGCTCCTGCACGTGGCCAGCACGGCATGAGCCCCGGGTGGTCCCCGGGGACCGGCGTTCCGCAACGGCGCCCCGGGCGGGCGGCGGGGACCGGCGTTCCGCAACGGCGCCCCGGGTGGTCCCCGGGGACCGGCGTTCCGCGACCGCGCCCGGCGGGCGCCGCATGACGCCGCGACGGCGCGGAGTCCCGACCCGCGGCGCGGCAGTCCGGTCGCCGGTGGGGACCCGCAGCGCCAACCCGGACCGCGAGCTGGTCGCCGCGGTCCGTGCCGAGCTCGCGGCGATCGAGCCCACCCGCGCGTGCTGCCGGGCCGCGGAGCGGATCGGCCTGGGCAGCGCGGCCACGGGCGAGGCGCACTCCGCGGCGGTCGCGCGGCTGGCCGTGCGTCTCGGGTCGTCGCCGGTCGCCCCGGCCGCGGGTGCGCCGGCCTCGTTCGACTGGGCCGGTGCGGCGGATCACTGCCGCATGGCATGGCTGCGAGGAACGTTCCTGGCGCACGGCTCGCTCAGCCTCGGCTTCGCACGCACCCACCTCGAGTTCGTGGTGGCCCCGGCGGACGCGCCCGAGCTCGCGGGGCGGCTCGCGTCGCTGGGTCTGCCGGCCCCGGTCCGTCTGCGCCGGGGACGGGCGGTGCTCACCTGGAAGAGCGGCGAGCGCGTGGCGGCGTTCCTGCACGGGATCGGCGCCGGGCCATCGCTCCTCGAACTGGAGGCGAGGGGAGTGGCCCGGACGCTGCGCGGCGAGCTCAACCGGCTGCTGAACGCCGAGGCCGCCAACCTCGAACGTTCGGTCGGCGCGTCCGCCCGCCAGCTCGAGGCGATCGGGTGGCTCGAGGCCGTGGGGAGGCTTGCCGGCGAACGGGAGGCGGTCCGGGCCGTGGCCCAGGCCCGGCTGCGCGGTCCGGACGCCACACTGGGGGAGCTGGCGGCCGAGCTGGGCGTGACTCGCTCTTCGGTCC
>JAJYEB010000108.1 GCA_021790375.1 Chloroflexota bacterium
CGCGCTGGCCACCGTCGTGGCGGTGCAGCGGCCCACCTCGGCGCGTCCCGGGGCGCGCGGGATCATCCACCCGGACCGGACGATCGAGGGCTGGGTCGGCGGAAGCTGTGCCCAGCCCATCGTGGTGCGGGAGGCGCTGCGATCGCTCGCGGACGGGCAGCCGCGCCTCCTGCGGCTCGCACGTGCCGAGCTCTCGGACAGCCGGCGCGGCGACGGCATCCTGGAGTACGTCATGACCTGCCACTCCGGCGGGACCCTGGAGATCTACGTGGAACCGCACCTTCCCCGCCCTGCGCTCTGGGTCGCGGGCACCACGCCGATCGCCGCCGCGCTCGTCCAGCTCGGGGCGGCGACCGGGTATCGCGTCACGCTGTTCGACCCGGCCGGTGAGAGCGGCACGTCCCCCTCCGCCGAGCGGGTCCGGGCCGACACGGACCTGGCGGCCCTGGACCCCGGCGCGGCGCCGTACGTGGTGGTCGCCACCCAGGGCCAGTGGGACGAGGAGGCGCTTGCCGCGGCGCTCCGCCGTCCCGACTGCGGGTATGTCGGGCTGATCGCCTCGCCCACCCGTGCGGCGGCGGTGCGGGAGTACCTCCGCGAGGAAGGGGTCCCGGACGGGCGGATCGCGGCCCTCCGGGCTCCGGCCGGCCTCGATCTCGGGGCGGAGACTCCGGAGGAGGTCGCGCTTTCGATCCTGGCCGAGCTGGTGCAGGTGCGTCGCCGGGCCGTGCCCGGCGGTTCGCCGGGGCTGGTGCCGGGCGAGGTGCCCGGCGGTTCGCCGGGGCTCGTGCCGGGCGAGGTGCCCGCCGCCCCGGAACCCGTGTCCGGACCCGCGCCGGGACCCGCGACCCCGCCCGCGCCCGGACCCGCGGCGGTCGCGGCCGCGTCGCGGGACGCCGGGATGGTGCTGCGCGACCCGGTCTGCGGCATGACCGTGGACCGCGAGGACGTCCGGCACATCGCCGAGTACGGCGGCACCATCTACGCGTTCTGCTGCCCCGGCTGCCGGTCGCGGTTCGTGAAGGACCCCACCGCGTTCGTGGCGGCCGGAGCCACGACGGCCGGCGCCACGCCGGCGCCGGTCTGAGGCCGGCAGCTGCCCATCGCCCGGACCGTTCGCCGCGGGCGCCCGTCAACGGAAGGACCGCCATGCACTTCGCCGGAACCCTCGAAATCAAGGCGCCGCGGGATCGCGTCTGGGCGTTCGTGACCGACCCGAACGAGGTCGGAAGCTGCGGCCCCGGCGTGGAGTCGCTCGAGGTGGTCGACGCGACGCGCTTCCGGGCCCGTGCGAAGGTCGGCGTGGGGTTCATCAGCGCGCGGTTCGTGGTGGACCTCGAGATGGCCGAGCAGGTGCCGCCCGACCACGCCGTGATCCGGGCGCGCGGGCAGGCCCCCGGGAGCGCGGTCGATGCCACCGCCTCGATGACGCTGGCCGACGGCCCGGACGGTGCCACCCTGATGGACTGGGTGGCCGATGTGACGATTGCCGGTACCATCGCATCCGTCGGTGCGCGCCTGATCGAGGGAACGGCGAACAAGATGATCGGACAGACGTTCGACTGCATGCGGGCGAAGCTGGAGGAACCGGCCTCCCTTCCGGCCGGCGGATGACCGCGGCACCCCGCGGCACGATCCACGACCCGCCGGCGGACCGGCCGCCGGCCCGCGCCGCGGATTCCGCCGGCGCGGCGCCACACGACCGGCCGGACGGCCACCCCGTCGACCGGCTCGGCCGGCGGCTCCACGACCTGCGCATCTCGGTCACCGATCGCTGCAACTTCCGCTGCACGTACTGCATGCCCCGGGAGGTGTTCGGCCGGGACTACGCGTTCCTGCCCCGCGCCGAGATCCTGACCTTCGAGGAGATCACCAGGCTCGCGCGCCTGTTCGTGCGCAACGGGGTGAGCAAGCTGCGCATCACCGGCGGGGAGCCGCTCGTGCGCAAGGACCTGCCGGACCTGGTCCGCCAGCTGGCCACGATCGGTGGTGTCGCCGACCTGGCGCTGACCACCAACGGGGCGCTGCTCGCGGCCCAGGCCGCTGCGCTCCACGAGGCGGGCCTGCGCCGCGTGACCGTGAGCCTGGACTCGCTCGACGACACGGTGTTCGGAGCGATGAACGGGGTGAGCTTCCCGGTCGCGCGCGTGCTGCAGGGGATCCGAGCCGCGCAGCAGGTGGGGCTGGCGCCGGTCAAGGTCAACGCGGTGGTGAAGCGCGGCCTGAACGAGTCCAGCGTCCTCCCGCTGGCGCGGTACGCGCGGGACCACGGCCTGATCCTGCGCCTGATCGAGTTCATGGACGTGGGACAGTCCAACGGGTGGCGGCTGGAGGACGTGGTACCCGCGGCCGAGCTCGTGGAGATGATCGACGCCGAGCTCCCGCTCGTCCCGGAGCCTCCCGGGTACCCGGGCGAGGTCGCCACGCGCTGGCGCTACCGCGATGGCGCGGGCGAGATCGGCGTGATCGCGTCGGTGACGCAGCCGTTCTGCGGCGCCTGCACGCGTGCGCGGCTGTCGGCGAAGGGCGAGCTGTTCACCTGCCTGTTCGCCACGTCGGGGATGGACCTCCGGGCGCTCGTACGCGGCGGCGCATCCGACGACGAGATCGAGGCGGCGATCGCCGACCGCTGGCGGCGTCGCGGCGACCGGTACTCGGAGCTGCGGTCGGCGGAGACGGCCGGACTCGCCGCGACCGCCGGGCTGCGCCGGGTGGAGATGTTCGCGATCGGGGGGTGAGGCGGGGGTCCGAGACGGGCGCCTCGACCCGCGGGCGCCTCGACCCGAGGGCGCCTCGACCCGCCCGGACGTGCTCAGCTGGCCGGCGTGCGCTCGGCCACGAACCGGAGCACCCGCTCCCACGCGTCGGCGGATTCCGCCGCGTACTCCACCGCCTTGCGATCGAAGAAGCTGTGCGGGGCGCCCGGATAGGCGTGCAACTCGTGCGGCACGGAGGCGGCATCCAGCGCGCGCTCGAACCCCGCGATGGACTCGGGCGGGATGCTCGGGTCCGCGCCGCCGAACAGGCCCAGCACCGCGCCGTGCATCTCGCCGGCCAGCTCCGCGGGCGCGGGCGTGTCACCGACCCGGTGCGGGCCCACCGGCACCCCGTAGAACCCGACGGACCCGGTGAAGCGGGGCTGGCTCGAGGTCGCGGTCAGGAACGACAGGCGCCCTCCGTAGCAGAACCCGATCGAGAACAGGGCGCGCCCCGGGGCTGCCTGATCGAGGGCCGCCGCTGCGGCGGAGACGTCAGCCCGCAGGTGGACCCAGCGGGTCTGTGCCAGGTGCTCCATGTACGGGAAGTCGTCCGGCCGCTCGCCCGTGCCCGCCGTCCGCGCGAAGTAGTCGATCGCGAGCGCGTCGATCCCGGCCTCGGCGAAGCGGAGCGCCAGCTCCTCGTAGTAGGGATGCAGGCCGCGCGCGTCCGGGAGGATCAGCATCGCGGCGCGCGAGGGAGCCGCCGCGGCGCGGGCCTCGAAGGCGCGCACCGGGGTGCCGTCGGTGGATCGCAGCTCGAAGGTGCGGTGTGCGTAGGCGCCCCCCGCGATCTCGGGGATGGGGGGATGGTCGTGGGGATCGAAGCACATGGGTGGGACGCTCCTTGCGGTGACGGGTGGGGTCGCGCTGGCGGGCCGGCGCCGGCGGGGTCGATCGCTACATCGCGCCGACAGCCTCCATCTCGGCCGGGTCGAGGCGCCACGCGGCGGCCTGCACGTTCTGGCGCACCTGCTCGGCCGAGCTGGCGCTGGCGATCACGCTCGCGACCTCCGCGTGGGACAGCAGCCAGCCGAACGCCAGGTCGAGCAGCGAGTGGTGACGTTCCCCGGCGAACCGCTCGAACCGCTCCAGCCGCTCGAAGTTCGCGCGCGTGAGGACGCGTCCGGCGCGCGGGCTCTCGCCCAGGCGCGCTCCCTGCGGTGTCACGCCCTCGCGGTACTTGCCGGTGAGGAACCCGGATTCCAGCGGGTAGTAGGGGATGAGGCCCACCCCGATGGCGCGGCAGGCGGGCAGCAGCTCCCGCTCGATGTCGCGGGTCAGGAGGTTGTAGTGGTCCTGCGCGGAGATGGGCCGGACCAGGTGGCCGGTGCGCGCGGTCCAGTCGGCGTCGACCATCTGCCACGCCGCGAAGTTGCTGTACCCCGCGTAGCGGACCTTGCCGGCGCGCACGAGGTCGTCGAGCGCCCGGAGGGTCTCCTCGATGGGCGTGGCGGGATCCGGCTGGTGCACCTGGTACAGGTCGATCCAGTCGGTGCCGAGCCGCCGCAGGCTGCCCTCGACCGAGTGGACGATCCAGCGGCGCGAGGTCCCGGTCTCGTAGGGCGAGTCGCTCATGGCCATCCCCACCTTCGTGGCGAGCACGACATGCTGGCGACTCGGGCCCAGCAGCTTGCCGAGGAGCGACTCAGAGGCGCCCTTGCCGTAGATGTCGGCGGTGTCGATGAGGGTGACGCCCAGGTCCAGGGCCTGGTGAAGCACCTCGCGGCCGCGTGCCCCGTCGAGCCGCGTGCCGAAGTTGTTGGCGCCGAGGCCCACCTCGGAGACCAGCAGCCCCGAGTGCCCCAGCCGTCGATAGTCCATCTGTGCCTCCCGGCAGAGCGATCCAGTGGGATGGTCTCACGCGCGCGCCGAAGGTGCGGCGGGGGCGCCGGCCTCGCACCAGCGCGACGCCGCCGGGTCCTGCCGTGCCGCAGGCGCGGCGGGGAGTGACCTCAGCTGGTGCAGCGCAGGCCCGCCGGCGGAACGGTGCGATCCAGCAGGTACGCGTCGACCGCGTCGCGCACGCACGCGCTCACGAGATACCCGGTGTGCCCCTCGCCGACGCGCGTGACCAGCACCGAGGAGGTGAGCTGCCGCGCGACGTCCCGGGCCCAGCCGTAGGGCGTGGCGGGATCGCCGGTCGACCCCACCAGCACGATCGGCGGTGCGCCCGGTGCCGTGATCGGGGCGGGGACCCGCTCCGGGGGCGTGGGCCAGTAGGCGCACTCGACGTCGTTGAACGCCAGCAGCCGCCCGACGCGCGGGGCGACCGCTGTGAACCGTGTGGCCATGGCACTGTAGGCGACCGGGTCGCGCGGCGCGGGCCAGTCGAGGCACGTCACGGCGTAGTACGCGTCGACGAGGTTGGAGTACGAGCCGTCGGGGTTGCGGCCGCGGAGCGGATCGCCGAGGAGCAGCAGGAGGCTCCCGTCGCCGGCGCGAGCCTGCGCGAGCGCCTCGGCCAGCACCGGCCAGGCGGCCTGCGTGTAGAGCGACTGGGTGATGGCCTCCCACGCCTGCGTGGGGCCCACGGACTCGCGGCCGGTCAGGCGCGGCGTGGGCACCGGGTGCCGGTCGATCTGGCGCATCAGGGCGTCGAAGGCAGGTCCCGGCCTCCCGCCGGAGTAGAACGCGCAGCCGGGGTGGGCGGCACAGTCGGCCAGGAAGCGGTCCAGCGCTCCCTCGAACGCGACGGCCTGGTCCTCGCGGAACGTGGCCTCCCCGAGGCTCGGGTCCACCACGCCGTCCAGGGCGAGCGCGCGCACGTGGGTCGGGAACAGCGACGCGTAGTCCTCCCCGATCAGCGTCCCGTAGGAGAACCCCAGGTAGGTCAGCGTCGCGTCGCCCAGCGCGGCACGGATCTGGTCGAGGTCACGGGCGACGTCCTCCGTCGAGAGGTAGGGGAGGAGGCTGGCGTTTCGCTGTCCACACTGCTGGGCGAACGCCTTCGCGCCGTCGAGCAGGTTGGCCAGCTCGGCGGGCGTGTCCGCGGTGGCGTCCTCCGGGATGAAATGGTCCAGGTTGGTGACGCAGCGGATGGGCGTGCTGGCGCCCACGCCCCGTGGGTCGAAGCCGACGATGTCGAAGCGGGCGAGGATCCCGGGCGGGAAGATCGCGGCGGCACCCTGCCGCACGAAGTCGATCCCGCTCTCGCCGGGACCGCCCGGGTTCACCACCAGCGAGCCGATGCGATGGGCCGGATCGGTGGCCGGGAGCCGGACCAGGGAGAGGCGCACCGAGGGGCCCGTAGGATCCGCGTAGTCCCGCGGCACGTCGACGATGCCGCATTGGAACCCGTCGCCGCAGTCGCTCCATGCCACGGGCGGCTGCGGGGGCAGGGTCGGAACGGCGGTGGGGAAGGGGGACGACGAGGGCGCGAGCACGGCGACGGAGGCCGGCGGCTGCGCCGGTGCGGCCGGCGTGGGGCGGGTGGGGGACGCGCAGGCCGTTGCCAGCAGTGCGACCGAGATCGCCAGCGCGCCAGGCACCGAGCGGGGATGCCGGGGACGCGACGCGTGGCGCATGCGCGGACTCTACGGGATCGCATTCCCTCGCGGCCACGTTTCAGGTGCGTTGCAGGCCCCGCGTCTCCGGGGGCGAGGCCGGTGGCGGCGCGATCCGGCCCGGTTGCCGGCCGGTCAGTCGAACCCGTACTCGGTGAGCTGGCGCAGGCGTTCGACCTTCGCGACCAGCGGCCGAGGCGATTCGCTCAGCAGCTCGCGCAGGGCGTCGTCCAGCGCCGCCACGGCCGCGTCGGTGGCCGTCGCCAGTGCCCGCTCGAGCCCTTCGGAGAGCAGCTCCCACTCGAAGGGGGAGAGACCGTCGGGACCCGACGGCCCCAGGGCGTCGAGGGCGAGATCGCGGAGGGCGTCGTGTACGCGGATCCGGCC
>JAJYEB010000109.1 GCA_021790375.1 Chloroflexota bacterium
AGACGGGCACGACGGACGACAGCAGCCAGGTCAGCTCGGTGTGCTCGGGCCGGTCGGACTGGCGGAACAGGACGGCCCGCTCGGGGTCGAGCCCGAGCGCCAGCAGCCCCAGCGCCATCTCGTGGGTGTTCTGCCGGATCAGCTCGCCGTTGTGCGTGCTGGTCAGGGCGTGGTAGTCCACGATGCAGTAGATCGCGTCGTGGCGTTCCTGCATCGCGATGTAGCTGCGGAATGCGCCGAGGTAGTTGCCGACGTGCGGCAACCCGGACGGCTGGACGCCGCTGAACACGCGGCCGCGGGGGAGGCTGGCGGGATCCTGCACCGCCGGGGCGGCGGGCTCGGGCGTGGTGGTCATCGACCGGGAGTGTAACGGAGCGGCCGGCGGCCGGGGATCTCACCCGATCCGGACCAGCGGCGGCGACGTTCCTGGTCGCGATCCGGGTGGCCGGGCGCGGCGTGGCCCTCCCACGCCCAGTGCTCGGTGTATTACCGTGACCCCGTGTTCATCCTCTACGCGATCGTCGCGGGGCTGGCGATCGGCCGGCTGCTCGACGGCCGCTTCGACAACCTCGGCGCGCTGTCGTTCCGCTGGACCTGGGTCGCGATCGCGGGGCTCGCCGTGCAGGTGGTCCTGTTCAGCGGGCCGGTCAGCGCCGCGGTGGGCGACGCAGGTGCCCCGCTCTACGTCGCGTCGACGGTGGCCGTCCTGGGGTTCGTGCTGCGCAACGTGCGCATCCCGGGCATGCCGATCGTCGCGCTCGGTGCGGGGCTGAACCTGGTCGCGATCGCGGCGAACGGGGGCACCATGCCCGCCAGCGGCACGGCCCTGGCGTCGCTCGGCGGGGGCACGTCTGGCGGCTACATCAACAGCCGCGAACTGGTCGAACCGGTCCTGCTGCCGCTCGGCGATGTCTTCGCGCTGCCGTCGTGGATGCCGTTTGCCAACGTTTTCAGCGTCGGCGATGTGCTGATCGGTGCCGGCATCTTCGTGGTGATCGTGGCGGCGATGCGCCGGGGGCTGGCGGAGGGCGCCGGGGTGACGGCCGGGGCGACGATGGTGCCCGAGGCGAGGATGGCCCCCGGGGCGACGGTGGCGGGCGAGGCGTCGATTGTCGACGGGCCGGCGATGGTCCCGCCGCCGCCGACGGTCTCCGGGGCGGAGATGGCAGCCCCGATGTCGATTGTCCCGGGGCCGGCGATGGTCCCGCCGCGGACGACGGTCCCCGGGCCGGCGAACGGCGACCTGGCCGGGCCCGAGCCGCGACCGGCTCCACCGGTTGAGACGGAGCCCCAGCCGTCGGCCGTGCGGCCGGCCGGCACGGAGGGTCCTGGTACTACCGGCTGATCCGGGAGGCAGTTCGCTGGTACCTGTGTCTCATTGCCCGGCCTGCCGCCGGTGCGTAGTTTCGGGACGGCAGCGACGGACGCTGCCCGATCCTGCTCTCGTCCAGGGCAAACCCGTCGCGAGGCGGGGACGCAAAGCCAGGGATCTTCCGGCCGACGGAAGACCGCCCGGTTGCCGGGAGCGTGTCGCACCGACAGGAGGGGAACATGAAGGCGATCCTGGCGCGCTTCATGCTCGCCGCGTCGGCACCTGCCGTCGCGGAATGGTCTTGAGCGCCGGGGTGCGGTGGTGACGACGATGAAGCGCAACTTTCGGATGGCAACGTTCCGCATTCTGCTCGCGCTCGCGGCGATCGGCAGCTCGGCCCTCGTGCTCGAGGCGGGCCGCCGCTGGCAGTAGCGGGCACGGGAACCACGGCCTCGTCGGCCGTGTGACGCTCGCCGAGGGACCGCCGGAACGCCGGCGGTCTCGCGGTTTCCGGGCCCGATCGGATCGGTGGGACCATCGACGCCGGGCCGGCATGCGGTGCCCCGTGCATCACGGGGGTGTCCGGCCGGGGTGCTGTCGGCGTGACGGGGCAGCCGCTTGGGCGCCGCCGGGAACTCCGCTGATCGCCGGGCGCTCCACTGACCGCCGGGAACTCCGCTGATCGCTGGGCGCTCCACTGCCCCCGGGGCGCTCCGCTGACCAATGCTCGCCAGGTGAGCGCGAGACGGTCTGCCCGCCGGAACCCCCACAACGGAGCCTGCGATATCCAGCGCCATTCGCCGCGGAGGCTGGGAATCTCGCACGCATTC
Organism: Chloroflexota bacterium; assembly: GCA_021790375.1. GTDB lineage: Bacteria > Chloroflexota > Limnocylindria > Limnocylindrales > CSP1-4 > JAJYNJ01. Next base: position 2,143 of record JAJYEB010000109.1, read on the forward strand.
GGCCCAGTTCGGCATCGCCAGTGCCTGGTCTCGGTGCCGCGGGGCCGCGCGGAGTCGTTCCGTGCTTGCTGGGTGTGCATTGGTCAACCACGGCGCCACCTGCGGCCGGCCGTGCGGGTGGAGGACGTCGACGGCGGTGGGTGGAGACCGGCGGCGAACGGAGGGGACCGGCTGGGGCCGACTGTCGAACGGATGGCGAACGGATGGCGAACGGATGGCGAACGGCTGACGAACGCCTGACGAACGGCAGGAGACCGGCTGGACACCGGCTGGCGAAGGGCTGACGACCGGCTGATGACCGGCTGACAAACGGCTCGCGAACGGCGGCATCCTGGCCGGGTCTCGACGTCCGGCCGGAACGCGCCCACAGAACTGCTCGACCGGGACGGTCCCACCGGTACAATCCCCGCGATGACCGCGCCATCCCCTGCCGACGGCCCCCGCGTCAGCGCCGCGCCGCTTCGCGTCGCGCTCCTCGGGCTCGGCACCGTCGGGCGAGAGGTTGCGCGCGGGCTGACGACCGAGCCCCGCGAGCTGACGACCGAGCCCCGCGGGCTGACGACCGAGCCCCGCGGCCTGACGACCGGCGCCCCGCGCGGGCTGACCGGCGCCCCGCGCGAGCTCACCGGCGCCCGCATCCGGCCTCTCCCGGCCGCCGGCCGGGAGGTCCGTCTCGTGGCCGTCGCGGATCGCGACGCCTCCCGCTTCGAGGGGCTCGATCTCCGGGACGTCGAGCGCCTCGACGACGGCTCCGCGCTCATCGGCCGCTCGGATATCGATGTCGTGGTCGAGCTGATCGGCGGGATCGAGACGGCGGGACGGCTGGTGGCCGCCGCCCTCGACGCCGGCCAGTCCGTGGTCACGGCCAACAAGGCGCTGCTCGCGCGGCGCGGGGTGGAGCTGGAACGCCTCGCTCGCGATCGCGGTGCCGCGCTGCGCTTCGAGGCGGCGGTCGGCGGTGCCATCCCCATCCTCGCCACGCTGGCGGGCGATCTCGCGGCCAACCGCATCGACCGCGTCCGCGGCATCGTCAACGGCTCGACCAACTTTGTGCTGACCGAGATGAGCGAGGCCGGTGCCGCGTACGACGAGGTGGTCGCCCGCGCGAAGTCGCTCGGGTTCCTGGAGGCCGACCCCAGCACGGACGTCGAGGGACGGGATGCGGCCGACAAGCTGGCGATCCTGGTCCGGCTGGCGTTCGGCGCCTGGCCCGACGTCACGGCGATCCGGCGTGCGCCGCCCGCCCTGCGCGGCGATGGTCCGGCCGGCATCACCGGCGTGACGGTCTCGCTCATAGAGGCGGCGCGGCGCGAGCACCTGGCGATCAAGCTGGTCGCGCAGGCGTCCCGGGACGGCGCGGGCGTCATCTCGGCCTGGGTGCTGCCCGTCGCCGTGCCTGCCGGCGACCCGCTCGCCAGGACCGTGGGGGCCGAGAACCGGATCGAGATCGTCGGCGACCCGGTCGGCAGCGTGGCATTCGTCGGTCCGGGGGCGGGCGGTGCCCCGACCAGCAGCGCGGTGCTCGGCGACCTGCTGGCGATCGCGCGCCGCGAGGGCTCGACGTGGGCCGGCCTTCCGCCTGCGACCGAGCTCCCGGCGGAACGGCTGGCGGACGGAATGGATGTCGCGCGGCGCTGGCTCACGTGCGACCTGCCCGGCGAAGGTGGTTTCACCAGCGCGACGTCGCTGGCGGACCTCCGCGCCCGGCTGACCGGTTCGGGGTTCAACGCCACCCTGTTCCCCATCCTCGAGGGCGACTGAGCGATGCGCATGAGCGAGGTGCTCCGGCACCTCCGGCAGCAGCAGGCCACCAGCGGCGCCCGGCCGCGTCTGCTCCATCGCTACGCCGGGTTCCTCCCGGTGAGCGCCAAGACGCCGCCGCTCTCGCTCGGCGAAGGGTTCACCCCGCTGGTCCATGCACGGACTCTGGGCCGTGCGATCGGCTGCCCGGAGCTCTACCTGAAGTACGAGGGCATGAACCCCACGGGCTCGTTCAAGGACCGCGGCATGGTCGTGGCGGTCGCCAAGGCACTCGAGGAGGGCGCGCGGGCGGTCATCTGCGCGTCGACCGGCAACACCTCGGCCTCGGCCGCGGCGTACGGCGCGAGCGCCGGGCTCGAGGTGATCGTCGTGCTCCCCGCCGGCCGCATCGCCGCCGGCAAGCTCCTCCAGGCCCAGGTCGCCGGTGCGCGGGTGGTCGCAGTCGACGGCAACTTCGACGACGCGCTGCGCGTGGTCCGGGAGCTGGCGGTGTCGGGCGAGAAGACCGGCCACCCGGTGACGCTCGTGAACTCGGTCAACCCGTACCGGCTCGAGGGGCAGAAGACCGCGGCGTTCGAGGTCTGCGACGACCTGGGCGGCGCCCCCGACTACCTGGCGATCCCGGTGGGCAACGCAGGGAACATCAGCGCCTACTGGGCCGGCTTCACCGAGTACCGGGACGCCGGGCTGGTGGAGACGCGCCCGGTCATGCTCGGGTTCCAGGCCGCCGGTGCGGCACCGATCGTGCTCGGGCACCCGGTCGAGAACCCGGAGACGGTGGCGACCGCGATCCGCATCGGCAACCCGGCCAGCTGGCAGAAGGCGGTGCGGGCGCGGGACGAGTCCGGCGGCCGGATCGAGGCGGTCACCGACGAGGAGATCCTCGACGCCTACCGGGACCTGGCGCGCTACGAGGGCGTGTTCTGCGAGCCGGCGAGCGCCGCGTCGGTGGCAGGCGTGCGGAAGCTCGCCGCCGAGGGCGCGATCGACCCGGGTGGGACGATCGTCTGCGTGCTGACCGGGCACGGCCTGAAGGACCCGGACACGGCGCGACGGAACGTGGTGGCGGGGCTGACAGCCGCGCCGACGGTGGAGGGCGTGATGGGGGCGCTGGGCTGGTGACCGGTCGTCGGCGCCGCAGGGGCGGAACGGGGCCCGACGCGCCCGCCGTGGCGTCCGATGTGCCCGCTGCGAGCGCACCCGGTGCGCCTGCGAGTCCCGGCACGCCAGCTGCGAGCGCTCCCGGTGCGCCTTCGCCCGTGGTGCCCGACGCGCCCGTGACTCATGGCCCGGGTGCCCCGGCCGCCGAGGCCGTGCCGCCTCCCGCACCCCACCCGGTCCAGCCGCCGCCCTTCCCCGGGCTCGTGTACCGCCGCGTCGTGGTCGACGTGACAGCCACCACCGCGAACCTCGGCGCGGGCTACGACGTCCTCGCCATGGCCCTCGACCTGGTGAACCGCGTGACCGTCGAGGTGCTGACGGAGCCGTCGGTCGAGCTGACCGTCGAGGGAGAGGGGCGCGGGCGGCTCACCGGGGACCGGCACAATCGGTTCGTGCTCGCGCTGGAGCTGGGCCTCCGGTGGGCCCTGGGGGAGGTCCCGCCGGGAATCGGCTGGCGGATCACGATGCGCAACGAGATCCCCCTGGCGCGCGGGCTCGGTTCCTCGGCGGCCGCGACCGTGGCCGGGCTGGTTGCCGCCGATGCGCTCTCGGGCGGACTGCTCGGGGAGCGGCGTCAGCTGGAGCTGGCATGCGAGATCGAGGGGCATCCGGACAACGCCTCCGCCGCGTTGCTCGGCGGGTTCGTCGTGGTGGCCATCGTCGGCGGCCGTCCCGAGGCCGTCCGCTTCGACGTGCCCGGGCGCCTGCGCGCGGTCCTGTTCGTGCCCGACCGTACCCTCGCGACGACCGCGATGCGGGCCGCCCTCCCGCACGACGTGCCGCACCGCGACGCGGTGTTCAACGTCGGGCGCGCCGCGCTGGCCGTCGCGGCGATCACGAGCGGGCGATACGCGCTGCTGCGGGACGCGACCGAGGATCGGCTGCACGAGCCATACCGCGCCGCCGTCTACCCGGAGCTGCCGGGGCTGGTCGCCGCCGCACGCGAGGCCGGAGCGCTCGGGGCGTGCCTGTCGGGCGCCGGATCGAGCGTGATCGCCTTCGCCGACGACGAGCGCACGCTGGAGGCGGTGGGCGAGGCGATGGCGCGCGTCGCGTCGGAGCAGGGCCTGGCGGGTCGCGTCCGGCCCGTCGCACTGCGCAACGCCGGCCCGATCGTGGTGGAGGCCGGGTAGGACACCAGGCCGGGTAGGACACCTGGCCGGGTAGGACACCAGGCCGGGCAGGGCCCATTCCGCGCCCCCTCCCGCGACGGTGCCCCGAGCTGCGGGACCGCCACGATCGCGTGACCCATCCGCGGTGTCGCCGTGATCGCGAGACCCATTCGGCGCCCCCTGCCCCCAACGGAGCCGCGCGGGGCGGAACCGCCACGATCGCCAGACCCGTGCCGTGGCTTCGCCACGATCGCGAGGGTGCTTCGGTGCCGGGACCGCCACGATCGCCAGACCCCCACCCGGCCCGGTGACGTCGCGATGACGTCGCAACGCAGCGGCTGGCAATCGCCCGAGGATCCGCGATGAAGGCCCGCGGGTCATCCTGTATCCGTGGACGAGCAGCGACTCGGCGCGGCCCTCCGGGCGCTGCGGGTGCATGCCCGACGCACGCAGCTGGAGGTGGCCGACGC